>NZ_JAMPJY010000024.1:0-93457 GCF_039961875.1 Trichocoleus sp. ST-U2
ACTGCTTTGTCAACATTCTCTGCGGATTGATTGCCTACTGCCATCAACCGAAGAAGCCAGCGATTGCCATTGACCACAACTTGCTGCCTTCGGCTTAACCCGAACTGACGTTAGTTAGCAGAGTCGGTCATATTTGTGAACGACTCTGCTAAATTTTTTGTTGAGTTTGTTTCCAAGCTATTCATATAGCTCGGAAACGTGTGATCTGATAGGAGTTGGAAGCAAATGATATTGAAAATTATATTCAAAAAAATTATTTGTTCAAGTTTGAACTACGGGTTATTTAGCTGGATTTTAGTCAGTGGCTTTGTCTCTCAAACTGCTTATTCTGCGGATGTAGATAAAACTCCTCAAGGTAGCAAAGAAATTAGTACGTTTCTAAAGACAGATTCAGATTTACCAAATTTGGATAGTCAGCCTGATAACAACACGACTTTGCAACAGGTGGAGGAACTAGAGGAGGAAAATGCAGAAGAGTCAGACGCTGCTGAAGCTTCGATGGAGCAAGTGACCAATGTTTCTCAGCTGACAGACGTGGAACCCACAGATTGGGCATATGAAGCACTGCGATCGCTTATCGAACGCTATGGCTGTATCGCGGGCTATCCGGACAGTACTTATCGTGGTAATCGTGCCCTAACGCGGTATGAATTTGCTGCCGGGTTAAATGCTTGTTTGGAGCAAATTACTAACCTGGTTCCGATAGCAACTGCTGATGGAATCAGACAAGAGGATTTGGCTACCTTACAGCGATTGCAATCAGAATTTGCAATCGAATTGGCCAGTCTTCGGGGTTCAGTGGGTAGCTTGGAAGCTCGGATTGCGGAAATAGAAGCAACCCAATTTTCTACAACCACTAAATTGAGCGGACTGACAATTGTTGGCGTTCAAGGGCGTAGCAACAACCGTGCCGATTTATTTCCTAGAGATGGGAAAAAAGAGACTGATGATCGGGGTACAAATATTAACGTAATTAATTTTAATCAGCTGTATCTAACTACCCAATTTGACGAACGTAGTTACCTGTTAGCAGGTCTCCAAGCGAGTCAAGGAACCACTGCACCTCGACTAACTAACGATGTCCTACTGAGCTATGAATTGTTTAATGATAACGATGTGATTTTGAGCGATCTAAACTACCGTTTCCTCCTCACCGACAAATTTGCTGTTCTCGTGGGGACAGAAGGAGTAAATATGGCTTACGCTTTCCGAGGCCCAAATCGTGTGGAAAGCGCTGCTACAGGTCCAATTTCTGCTTTTGCCCAAAGAAACCCAATTCTGAATATTGGCTTTGGTCGTGGCGGTATCGGTTTTGATTGGCAATTTGCTAAACGTGCCAGTTTGCAGGCGGTTTACTCAACGACTATTCCAGGATTTTTTCATAGCGATGGACGACCTGACGGGCACAATACCGCAGGTGTCCAACTAGCGCTTACCCCAACCGATCCGCTTGATATCACTTTGTATTATGTTAATGACTACTCTCCCAATGGTTCTTTCCTGACTGGGATTGGAGACGACCAGTTGAGTGCTATTAATCCACTGACTGGTAATTCAGCATCCCTGCAAACTAATGCCGTTGGTGCCACGATTAACTGGCGAATTACGCCGCGCATTTCGTTAGGTGGATGGGCTGGTTATACCAATTCCCACATTCCCGGAAGATCGGGAAATGTAGAAACAACTAACTATATGGTGTATCTCAATTTTCCCGATTTATTTGGACAAGGAAATTTGGGAGGAATTTATATTGGACAACCACCAAAAATTGTTAGCAGCGATTTGCCCGTAGGAAATAATATCCCTGACTTTTTCAATACGGGTTTGGGCAGAGAAGGAGGACAACCTGGAACGACCACTCATGTAGAAGCGTTCTATCGTTGGCAGGCAACGGACAACATTAGCATCACGCCAGGGGTAGTCTTTATTTTTGAACCGGGACATACACCCGCTAGCGACTCAATCGCTGTAGGTATATTACGAACTAGCTTCTCTTTCTAAGAAAATTTTTCTATCTACACCTGTCACATCCACCGAAGTGCAACATCGCAGGAGTTTTTGGATGTTGCTCAGGATGATATTCTGATGCAAAATGCCAGTTTACACTTCATCAAACCTTTATTTAACTACAAAAACTTTATCCAATTTCACCGTATTTTTACTAATCATACTTTTTTAAATTTTAATATTTTTTTATTTTCAGTGTTATCTCGCTTGTAAATAAAAGAGTAAAAGCTATAAATTGGCATAAGGTTCAGTCAAGCAATTATAGGGACAATTACAAAAATTTCTGCTTGTCATTTATCGCTTTTTAATCAACCTTAATAAAAATTGTAAGTTTTGCTGTATTTGTCTACCCTGGAAAACATTTACGGCAGAAAAATTTATGGGTTGATTTCAAAATTTTTATCTGTAATTGCAGATAGATACAGATTATTTTTGCTTTTGCAAAAGTTAATTATTTATTTGAAGGAGGTTGAGTCAAAGTGGCTAAATTTATTTTTTCTTTTCTAGTTTTTATTTTAACTCAAAGCTCTATTTTAAGTGCGGCTAATTCTCAAGCCCAAACGGTTATTCCTTTAGAAACTAACATTGTTGATACTATCGACTCAAGCTCCTCTGAACAGACCGCAGAGTGGAATACAAGTGTTAAATCTGACGTTGGTAATACTGTCGTCAATTCTACCAATACTGAGCAAGTTGTTGTTTCTAAAGCTGGAAATAAAGCTACTGATTCTAGCTCCCCTGTAGCGGACAGTAAAGCCACTAATCAACGGATTCCCATGTCAAGCAGAATTTTTGATGTATCTTCTATGCGACAGTAGCGCCAAGGGGTGATACATCTCAATTTTTGAGATAGTGTCGAAATTATTGTAGAGGTCGGCTGTTTGATATCTTTAAGCGATCGCATCCGCTTATTCTACCCAGATGTTTTCTCCTCAACGGGGTGTTGACCATAAAAGGGTAGCGCTTCTGACCAGTGGGGACGCTTCCCCTGTTGCCAATCTAGATAGGCTAGTTCTAGTAGACTCGAAACGGTTGCCCCTAGCCCAGCCCCAGCAGCGATATCAATTAGCTGATAGGGATGCCAACTGTCCAGCGTTTGTTGCCATACTGCCGGTGTCATCACGCTATCTGGTAACATCTGAGCGAGTCCGGAACTGGATGGCAATACCTGATAAATGGCGGTAAATAATTGACCCCGTTGAGCTGGCAATTGGACAGCGATCGCATTACTGAGTGAAGATTCTTCACCGTTTCCGTTGCCTTGCTGTTTACTTTTACCGGCTTCTGACCAAGCCACAGATGCCAGTGTAGAGACGGAAAATAGGGGAATATCTAACTGTTGCGCCAGTGTCCGCGCTGTAACAACACCGATGCGAGTCCCTGTAAAGCTGCCTGGGCCTATTGCCACACAGATAAATTTCAAATCAGCCCAGATCTGCGGCTGAATAAACTCAGCCAGATGATGATGTAAATGAGTGGATAAATCGCGCCCTAAATCCCAAGTTTGGCAGCGCGAATCTCCAGAAAAGTTATTGAGTGCTAGACCTAGTTCAGGACTGCTGGTATGTAGTGCTAAGCCGTATTTTGTTGGATCGAGCTTCACGGAATTCATGCCCAGTTCAAGGGATCGATAGCCCAGATAGGGAAACCCAATAAATCGGAGTCCCTACAAGTGCCTAGCCGCGACTTCTTAGTCGTGAAAGGCGTTGATTTGGAGATCGTAAATTGCTTGACCCGTCAAGCAGTGCCAGTGACAGGTAAATAAATCTGGCTTTTGAACGTTAATGCTAGCGATCGCTGGTTCCCCTGGAAACGGCAAAAGTCGGTCAAAAAAAATCCCTTGCTCTTGAAAGCCGAACTGTAATAAATAAACAGCTGGTGGCGCTGATAAAAATTGCAGCAATCGATGCCCCAGTTGGTACAGTGGCTGACGCCAGATATCCGATAGATGCACCGGCTGACGATAACCTTTCAAAGTCGGTTCTAAGCGCCTACTTTCATCATCCTCAACCCTACCAATTACCTCGCCGTAGAGCGGCCCCTTTGCCGTAAGAACGATTGGCAACCAGAAATCACCGACACCCGTCGTCGCTCCTAATTGCTCCACCAACTGGCGTAAACCAGTCACATCGCGGCAAGCCTGATAAAGGGATTGGGCTGGAAATTCCAAGCTTTCTGGCAAATTCAGCGTTAAAGGACACCAAAGAGTTTCCGCTTGGTTTTGCAAGTCCGTCCAGACTGAGGCAATAAATTGCGTCTCTACAATTTGTATCGTTGTCGGTACTGGGGAATTGAGCGCGCTTTGCTTGAGGGCAGAAACAATTTCGGCTATTGTGGGCGATACCGGAAGTTCATCAGCAGCATCAACCACAATCAGAACTTTACGCATGACCAAAGGTTGGAATCGGGCTATTACGAACACCCGTACGCGGGAAACTGGGCAGATCGAGTCCGGTCGTCGTGCGACGGGTTCTGACAGCTAGACGGTAGCTGACACTTTGCAACTCGGCATGGAGTTGACGGTTTTCCCGTTGCAGCATCGCCACTTTCTCCCGCACGGGTGCCATGCGTTCGGCAAATTTCTGGCGATAAATCTGTGGCAACTCCTGTACCACTTGTTCGAGCATCCGGCTGCGGTCGGTCAATTCCTGTACGGACTGCCGCAATTGATAAATCTCGGTGTCGCGGGTTGTAATTTGTTCCTGGTAGAACGTTACCTGCTGTTCGACCTCTTGCAGTTGTTCTCGCAGCGCTCTCATCTGAGCCATGTGCCGCTCAGAAACTTCCGGTCTGGGCATAAAATTAGCATTGCCCTTAACCAACCGGAATAGTTCTTGAGACAACTGCTGAACCAGTTGATCTCGCATCTGCAACTCTTCGCGCAGGCGAGTTGCGTCAGATTGAAGCGTTTGTAGGTTTGGCGTGTCTGTCTGGCTCACAATGGCTTACGGCTCCTTTGAGATGATTTTCCTAATGGCAGGCGCGAGGCGATAGCGGATGGCTCATATTGCTTTTGCAGCTAATTTACCATTTGCAACGGCAATTAACACCTGATTGCTACCCTTGTTTGCAATTAAGGGTTGGGTCTATCGTATCCTCAGATTCAGCTAGATTTTCTGCCGGTGCGAACAAATTGTTCAGTTTATACAAACCATTTGTCATCCGGTAGCGAGATTGAAGCGATAGGCGTCTTGTAGTATTTAGGTGGAATCAAGAGGAAGTGGTTAAGATGAGCGCAGCCAGCAGTTCAAACAAGATCAAATTTGGTACCGATGGATGGCGGGGGATTATCGCCGATGACTTTACCTTCGCCAATGTGTGTAAAGTAACGCGGGCGATCGCGAGTTATCTCGAAAACGCCTATTCCAAAGACCGTCCCGTCTTAGTAGCTTACGATACCCGTTTTTTAGCCGACCAATTCGCCCGGACTGCCGCCGAAGTTTTGGCAGACGCTGGGTGGACGGTGAAAATTGTCGATCGAGATTGCCCGACGCCAGTTATTGCTTACAACGCTAAGCTTCTCAACTCTGCTGGGGCACTGATGTTCACCGCTAGTCATAACCCAGCTCCCTATTGCGGCATCAAATACATCCCCGATTACGCTGGTCCGGCTACACCGGAAATTACGGATACAATTGTAGCGAATATTGAAGACGCTACGGATGAGCCGCCGAGTGGCAACAATGCCAATAAGATTTCTACCTTTGATCCCAAGCCAGATTATCTCCAGTTTATTTACACCCTGCTGGATGTAGAGCGAATTAAGAGCGCAGGGCTAAAGGTGAAGTACGACGCCCTCTACTCCACTTCTCGTGGCTACCTGGATACCGTCTTGGAGCGCTGTGGTTGCGATACAGAGGCATTCCACACCTATCGCGATGTTCTCTTTGGCGGTGGAATGCCAGAACCGAAAGGAGAGGAATTGATTGGACTCGTCGAAGCGGTGAAAAAAGACGGGGCAGATTTAGGTTTGGCGACGGATGGAGATAGCGATCGCTTCGGCATTGTTGACGAACAAGGAAACGTGCTGACACCGAACACGGTGCTGCTGCTGCTGGCGCGTCACTTAGTCAAAAACAAAGGCAAAACTGGTGCAATTGTCCGCACCGTTGCCACCACCCACCTGCTGGATAACCTCGCTGCTAAGTACGGCTTGGAAATCTACGAAACAGCAGTAGGCTTTAAATACATCGGCGAGAAAATGCGCGAGACGCAGGTATTGATCGGCGGCGAAGAATCGGGCGGATTGAGCATTATCGGACATATTCCCGAAAAAGACGGTATTTTAGCCGATATGCTGGTGGCAGAAGCGATCGCTTACGAAGGCAAGCCTTTAAGTCAGCTAGTAGAAGAAGTAATCGCAGAAGCCGATGGCCCTCTGTACAACAAACGTCTCGATTTACACTTAAATGACGCCCACAAAGCCGCTGTCATCGATGATTTCACTAAAAATCCCCCAGCAGAAGTGGCAGGAATTAAAGTGAAAGAAGTAGGGCGCAAAGACGGGATTAAACTCTACTTAGAAGAAGGCAGTTGGATACTCCTGCGTCCTTCCGGAACAGAACCGCTAATGCGGGTTTATCTAGAAACGAATACTCCAGAAAAAATGACCCAAATTGCCCAGCAAATGGAACAAACCATTAACCAACTGGAACCCGTCATAGTCTAAACGATCGGTAGGAGCAAGGACATCGCTCTTGCTCCTACTTGGTAGCAGGAACTTACTCAGTTGCCATTATCACCATGAAAGCCCTTACCAACCTGCTTACCTCGCTGATTTTAGCCAGTTCCATCGCAGCGATCGCTCTGTTGTCCATTCAAAACATCACGCCGGTATCGGTGAAATTTCTAACTTTCCAGTCGATCCGGATGCCAGTAGGCGTCGTACTGGCGTTGAGTGCTGGCGCGGGAGCGGTTGGCAGCGCCCTCATGCCTGTTTTTTGGGGAGCGCCTTCCAGTAACCAGTCTCAATCAGAAGATGCCAGTGAGTATGCTGACGAAGACTTTTGATAGTTATTGTTTATTGCAATTAACTATGAGTCTTTGCTACTTACTCTCACTGCGATACTCCCACGGCGGCAGAAATTTGGAGTCACGCCAAATGCCGCGCCGACTCTTTTTCGCCTCAGCTTCTGCTTGCTCAACGATCGCAGCGCTAGGGCAATCTTTTAGATATTGACGATACACCAGTACCAGTCCCTCTTTTGCCAACACTTCCTGAACAAAAGTGCCATCAGGCAGGCGCACCTCGCTAACTTTACGCCCATACCTGTCAGTATCAGTCACAGTTAAGCGAACGCGATCGCCTCCTTGCTGTACCAATTCTTGCAATCGCTGCTGGGTTTTTATTCCCCACTTGAATTGGTTTTGATCTGCTGCTTTTTTGCTTGCCTTTTCCTTACTGGAATGGGGAACCTCTGGAGCATCCACACAAGCAAAGCGCACGTTGATGTTTTTCCCACTGCGATCCGTCACGGCGAGAGTATCCCCATCGCTGACTCGCTTAACCGGATAAGTAGGAGAACCAAAAATAGCTTCACATCCCACCAAGCCGAGGATGAGAACAACTGCACCAGTCCAGATGAGAGAATTTTGGATGAGTTTGCGAGTGCTGGTCATTATAAATATTTACTACAAAAAAGTCTATCTGGACAAACGTTTCCATTGTCCAATAGTTTCGGACACCTGTTACTGGCTTTTAGCAGTTGGAGTGGTGAAGAAAGATGCGATCGCGCTTCTATCCCACGCTGAGCTTAACCACCAATCGAACAGTCATACAGGAAAGGCTGTCGAAACTACAGTTTTTTACTTCGTCTCCATCCAATTCTGCCCTGCACGCACATCAACCTTAAGAGGAACGCTCAAGGAAACGGCGTTTTCCATCGTTGAGCGAATCTGAGGCTGTAATTCTTCCCATTCCGAGGGAGGAACTTCAAGCACTAATTCATCGTGAACTTGCAATAGCAAACGCGCCTGATAATTCTGCAAAACTTTGTGCAGTTTATCCATTGCAATCTTGATGATATCGGCGCTAGAACCTTGGATGGGAGCATTAGCGGCGGCGCGTAGCGAACCGGCGTCAGCTTGTCCCAAATTACGGAGTTTGTCAAGGTTAATTTCATCGGGATTGCTACCTTGGAGCTTGCGGAGACTGCCGCCCTCAAAGTTAAAGTAACGGCGGCGTCCTAGAATAGTCTCGACATAACCGTGAGCGATCGCTTCCCGCTTCACCCGCTCCAAATATTCAAAAACCTTACGGTAGCGCTCATTAAACCGATCGATAAACAATCTGCCTTCGGTTGCCTTCACCCCAGCTTCCCGCGCAAATCGCTGCGCTCCCATCCCGTAGATCACGCCGAAGTTGATAATTTTCCCCAATCGGCGCTCCTCAGATGTCACTGTATCCTTCTCTAACAACAGCCGAGCGGTGACGCTGTGAATATCCTCATTTTGCTGGTATGCCTCAATTAGCACCGGCTCTTGGCTCAAGTGAGCCAAAATCCGCAACTCAATTTGCGAATAGTCCGCAGCAACCAGTAACCAACCCGGTTCCGGCAAAAATGCTCTGCGAATCCGCCGACTAAACTCCGTGCCGATGGGAATATTCTGTAAATTTGGGTTAGAAGAAGACAGACGCCCAGTATCAGTAAACGTCTGATTGAAATCAGTATGCACCCGTTGAGTATCGGCACGCACCAACTTTGGTAATGGTTCCACATAGGTAGAGTAAAGCTTGTGTAGGGTGCGGTACTCTAAAAGAGCATCAATAATTGGATGATCTCCTTGCAACTTTTCCAAAACGGAGACATCGGTGGAGTAAAGCCCTGTCGGAGTTTTGCGAGACTTTTTTTTGTCCAGAGCGAGTATCTCAAACAGTAATTCACTCAACTGAGCAGGTGAGTTCAAATTTAAAATAGCACTGGGTTCGATATCGTAAACCTTTTGCCTAATCGCCGCTAAATCCGTTTCCTTGCTTTGTGCGGTTTTTTTGAGATAAGCCTTAAAAATAGCACTGGCTACGGAGTCGTATTTTTTCTGCTTAACCGCCTCTAAATCTGGTTCCAACTGCGTCAAGAGTTTTTCGAGATATGCATTGAAGACATTACGAGGTATGGAGTTATAAGCTTTCTGCTTAATCGCCTCTAACTCAGGTTCCATCTGTTGCGAGAGTTCTTTGAGATACCCCACATCGATGCGGATGCCCACATATTCCATCTGTGCTAAAACTGGCTCTAAAGGTTGTTCTACTTCCCGTAACAGCTGGTGAAGAGCGGGGACTTCCTCTAATTTTTCTCGTAGCTTTGACACCAACTGGAATGTGGCATAGACCTGCATTCCGCAGTAGTAGGCTGCACTCTGAATATCCAGATCGGCAATCGTTTTGCCTTTCGGCTCCACATCCGTATAATTGCTGATACTTAGCTCCAGATGCCGCAGGGCTAAGTCGCTGAGGTTGCGCTTGATTTTGTTATCTGGATTCAGGACGTAACTGGCAAGCATCGTGTCAAACACCACCCCAGCCAAGCTAATTCCCTGACAGCGCAACACCAGCCGGTCAAACTTGGCGTTCTGCAACGATTTGGGATAGTCAGCACTTTCCAGAATTGGACGCAACGCTTCTAAGACAGCCGTTTTATCCAGATTTTCACCACTTTTGTGACCCGTGGGAATATAAGCAACTTCAGATGGATCGATTCCCCAGCAGCAGCCAATCCCCACCAGTTGGGCATCTCGTGGCTCTAGGGCATCCGTTTCCGTATCCCACGCTACTGGTTTGTCAGGGTCGGTGCAACTTTGCAGCTGCTTTATCAGTTCTGTCAGTTTTTCTGGAGTATCAATAATTTGGGCGCTAATCTGATTCGCAGCATTTGTGTCTGCCTTGCTAGCCGCTTCGGTATCAGCGGCACTGAAAAACCAGAGGTCGCCATCATCAAAACTGATTTCTTCAAGTTCTTCTTTAGATTCAACGGGTTTAGCTTCCTCTGCCACACCGCCAAATGCCTGCTGCAACTGCTTAATTCGGCTTAGATAAGTCCTAAACTCTAACTTTTCTAGCAGCGGTTCTAGCTCGGCGTTATCAAATCCCTTCAACGGGCAGTCTTCTAAACTAACGTCTAGAGGGACATCAAGAACGATCCTTGCCAAGTGCTGGGAACGGTATGCCTCTTCTTTCCCGGCTTCCAGCTTCTGTTTGACCGCTCCTTTAATCTCATCCAATGAGGCATAAATCCCATCCAGGGAACCGTATTCTGTAAGCAACTTCACGGCTGTTTTGTCGCCAATTCCCTTGACACCGGGGATATTGTCGGAGGCATCGCCACACAAAGCTTTGTAATCGACAACCTGCTCTGGTGTAATGCCCTTTAGTTTCTCTTTAACTTCCTCTGGCCCAAATTCTACTGGCCCTGTATTGCTGCCACGTTGCCAGAAGGTTTGACCGAGATAAAGAACGCTAATTTCCTTTGCAGTGTCAACCAGTTGAAATAAATCTCTATCGCCCGTAACAATCTTTACCCGATACCCAGCCGCACTCGCCTTTTGTGACAGCGTTCCCAAGACATCATCTGCCTCATACCCCGGTGCCGTCACAATTGGCAGATTGAAGGCATCTAAAAGGTCGTGAAGATTTTTCAGGTCGATGATAAAGTCTTCTGGCGTCTCAGCGCGGTCAGCTTTATAGGTATCGTCGGCTTCGTGGCGGAAAGTGGGTAGGCCGAGGTCGAATGCGATCGCCATCGCCTGAGGTTGCTGGGATGCTATTACTTCCAGTAACGACTTGAGGAAGCCAAAACAAACACTGGTAGGAATCCCAGTCTTTGTTTTTAAGCCTCCATCCCGCCCTTTAGCAAAGGCAAAGTAGGCGCGGAAGGCTAACGAGTGACCATCCACCAGGATGAAGACAGGCCGCATATCAGATGAGCTAGCAGCGGAGTGAGAGGGGTTGGAGGCAGAGGTAGATTGAGACATAGCCTTATTTTAGCTAGCGCCAGAGAGCAGATATTCTTTACAATGCCTCAGATTGCTCGCTTAAGGCGAACAAGCTGTTAGATATCTCATTCCACGGCTCAGCCTGAATGATTTTAACTACCCCTAGGGGAAATATCCTAATCTATGCGCTGCTTCACTGGCTAAGCTTACAGCGAAGCAGCTGCTACATAAGCTTCCAATAAAAAAGCCCGCAGGGTGCAGGCTAGAAACAGGGGTTATTGACTAATTGAACTTGCAAAGATTATCAGCGATAGGCCAGGGGATTAGCCATTGATTTGGCTGTTGCGGCGGCGACGCAGGCCAAACATCCCTAACGTACTTGCAGCTACCAGTGCCAACGTTGCAGATGGTTCAGGTACGCTTTGCAGACTTTGGTTGCCGATATCGACGATGAAAACTGTGTCGTTGAAATCCCGGTCAGAGGCTGGAGTCACGCCAGTCTCGCTTCCATCTCCGTACAAATCTTCAAAACCGATCACCAGGTAACGGGAGTTAAAGAGATATCCTCTGGCGTGCTGTAGCCCATCAGGGTTAGGAGCATTAAAAGCAGAATTGTAAATGCCGTAGGAGTTGCTGGTGCCGTATAAACTATTGGCGTTCAACTGGAAATTCAGGGTTGTACCTTTACTGAAGTTGCCTAAGTTGACCCAATCTCCTTGCTTCAGATTAGTAAAGCTAGTTTGGTTTTCCCTAATACTTTCTGTGCTGTTGAGTTCCCAGAAAGCCATTCCATCTTTGACAATGTCGCCGTTACTGTCAAGTGCTTGATAACCTAGCTGATTGTTATAATCCGCCCCTTCATTGACGAAGTAAGCACGAACATCAGTATCGTTTTGCAACGTTAATTTGCTTAAATCAAATGATTTACCGCCTAAAAGGCTCAAGTCTGGAAATGCGTATTTTTCTTGAGACTTATTGATCTGCGTGTTTAAGCTATCGATAAGCGTGCTGATGTTTGAAAAATCATCAGATTGGCTCAATGCATTCTTTGTGGGTGCAGTATTTACAGAACCCCAGTTAATCTCAGCCGATGCCGGTGCAGTTGCAGAGATGACGCCGGTCAGGGCAGCAGCAGCGGCGAGCAGACTAGTAATTAGTTTGATTTTCATTTGAGTACCTCTACCAAGGCGATGAACGACTTCACCCCATCCAACCGGCAAATACATCCAAAATAATTGAGTTTATTTTTACTTTAGAAGCCCGGTGCAGACGTGTGTTTTCTTTTCCTTGTTTATTAATAACTGAAATCATAATTCTTTGTCTACAGCTTTTCTAATTCTTTTTGGCTTCTTCATAGTACTGAATATTTACGTAAACTCTTAAATACACTTACAAAGCTACTAATTAGCTTTGAATTTAAAGCAGTATTTTCCTCAGGCTCAAAACTTTTTTTTGAAGCACATCGGTAAATATTCTGAAAGCTTTTCAGGGATTTTGCGGATAGCGCTTTTTATTTGACAGCGCTATCCATAAAAATTCAGTATTCTCAAGAATGGGGAAATTTCCAGAGTCAGGTTAAAACACGAGCGGGAACTGGTAATACGCACAATGCTGACAGCCTACGCAGATTACGTAACCGTGAGTTCGGGATAAAGAACAGCCATAACAGATAGGCCGAAACTGCTGAATTCTCCATCCATCTGCTTGTCCCATGCTCAGATAAAAAGAAAAGTTCTACGGTGTCGATAACTGGTTCTAAAGGTTTGAAAACCCTGTCCGCAGCCACAATTGCTTCGCTGATAGGCTGCAACACCGTAAACGAGAACGTTTACGGTGTTGCGGAAGCGGTCGATGATTGAGACACTGATTGACCAGTTGAAGTTGACCAGTTGAAGAACATTTCTCGGAGCGAGCATTCTCATCACCTCAGGGAGACACCCTGATGGGTGCCATTATCTCTGGAGAAAAGTAAATCCTGGCAACTTCTATCTCCTTGAGATGAAGAGGGCAGAAGTTGTGAGAGCTTTTATCAAACAGAGTTCAGACGGTACGGGGACTTTAGAACCCTTGTCTTGCAGGTTTAGTCTGTTTAGAAGAGAATTCCATGCGCCTTTTTGCAGAAATGGGCTGCTCCCTCACCGCAGTCGGGCAACTTTCTGGTCAACCTGGTGTGCGGATTGATTGCAAGAGCCACCAAACCAAGCAGCCCTCTATCACCATTGACTACCATTTACTACCTGCTGCTTAAGCCAAACTCACATGAATTCGCAAGCTTATTATTGATCCCCAGTCTTAAAAAGTTAAATTTGGTTTATACCCTGAAAATTACCTAATTATAAAGAGGGAGAGAATGGTGGAAAGAAGAGACATTTTCTATCTCTATAGTTAGAGTCTAGAAGTTTTTAATTTATAGCCGTAGATTGATTCTGATTTGGAGGGAAATCTATAAGTTTGTGATGAAGAACGGACAAGGAGCCTTATTTATGAAACGATCTGATTTATCAAAATTTATTGGAGCTGGCGTTCTCTCCTTAAGCATGGCGGTTCTGCCTTTGACTGTGCCTGCTTCTGCTCAAACGAATACTGATACAAATACAACTACAAACACCGATCCTCGCCAAGACGTTAGAACCGTTGAAAGCGATCGCAATTTTGATTGGGGCTGGTTGGGCTTGCTGGGACTGCTTGGTTTAGCAGGCTTAGCGGGTCGCAAGCATGAAGAACCAACCCGTTACCGCGATCCAGATCCAGTAAGTCGTACCGGCTACAGAGAGTAAAAAAACGGGTGGCTTATAGGGAAATTAACGGCACTAAAAAAGGCAAAAGGCAAAAGAAAGAAGAGGAAATCTTTTCTTTGCCTTTTTGCTTTTGAAATTTTCTAAACTTGTTTGGATTCCAGATAAATCAAAAGTCAGAGTCTTTAGTCTTTAGTCATGGGTACAACTCCATCCACTCTAGGAGTGCTGTTTGGACAAGAGTTTGCGAGTTTTTGTTTTTTCGCTCGCCTTTGGACGGAGTGGGTGCCGAAAAAAGTCTAAAAACTAATGAATAATCAAACAGGGAAATCGAATTAACTGTGTTCCGTTAGCGTGTGGGGAGTGCGATCGCTACTCGGTGAGAAAGTGTAATAACTAGCAATCAACGCCACCATCATCCACCAAAGCGTATTTACTTCCGGTCTATACCAAACTGTATCTACCAAACCATGTCCTAATAGACCAAATATCGTGGCGATCGCCGCTATCAGCCAAAAGCCCTCACGCCTGCCCAGTTGCCGCAAACGATTTAGCTGTAGCCATCCTTGGTTAAAGGCGACAATCAGCAACCACATAAAGCAGCAAAAACCAATTAAGCCAGTTTCTACAGCCAATTCCAGGAAAACGGAATAAGCACTTAAGGCAGTATAGCGGGGGCGCTGATAAAGGGGATAAACTTTGTTAAAAGCCTCGTTGCCAGGGCCTATCCCTAAAATCGGGCGATCGCGGATCATCTCAATCACCGCTTCCCAAACGTTGACCCGGAAATTGTTACTGCTATCCTTGCGACTTGCAAAAATACTAAAAACGCGATCGCGCACTGGTTCCACAAATAGGATCGCCACCGCTAGCACTAGCGCCAAACTTCCTAACAGAATCGGCAGCGACCAAGTCCGCCAGAAAGGTGGCAGATGTTCGCCGATCCAGTAAAGCAGCATCAGCGAAAATACTAAAAGCAAAAATATAAAGCCAATCCAGCCGCCGCGACTGAACGTGAGAATCAAACACGCAGTATTAACGGAAAACATCGTCAGCGCTAGCGCTTTACGACTCCACCCGCGCCAAGCAAAAATAGCAGCCAGAGACAAAGCGATCGCAGGCAAAAGATAAGCAGCGAGTAAATTGGGATTACCTAAATAGCTATAAACTCGCGTCGTTTTAGATAGGGGAGACGTTGGATCTGTCCAAGTTGCCAATGCCGCCGCCCCAAAAAACCATTGTCGTAGCCCGTAGACACTAACAATCAGCGCAATGTGGAGATAGACCGCGATCAGGATAGAACGCAGTCGGGGCGATCGCAGCACTCGCGCCATGAGCGCAAAAAATAGCAAATACAGCGTTAGCTTGCCCCAGCCCTTCAAAGCAGCTATCTTCACTGGCGACAGAGCCGTTGCTACAGTGGCAATGCCCCAGTACAGCAACACCAGCCAGTGAATTGGAGTAACTTTAGGCGCTTCGCCCGGTACATAATCCGCCTCATCTGACAGAGTCAGCAGTATCCAAAAGCCAGCACCGGCAGCTAACAACACGCCAACCAGAGCCGTTGACACAAAAGGAGCCAAAGCGAACACTAAAGCCACAAACAAGGCTCCCAACGGCTCCGCCCACTGCACGCAGACGCTACTCTGCCGCCAGCTTCGCAAGCTACCAACCAACCGATGTAAATAGCTTGCACTTTGCCATTGATACAGCGGCAAACTGGACAAGGTAAATTGTTGCCAAACACTCATGTGATAGGTCAGGGGGGAAGTGATTATGGGTGATTGGTATTGGTCACATTAGTCATTGGTCAATGAACGATTAGCCATTTCCCATGACCGATTACCGATTACCCAAGTACATAGTTTATAGTCTCTAGTCCGTCAATCATCACCAATTGTTTCCACCGCATCCACCTGTGGCAAGCTGACTACATAGCGATATCCCGCTTCTGGAGAGCCTTGAACAGAAATGTGCCCACCATGAATTTCTGCCAATAAACAGCTCAGCAACAACCCCAAACTTTCACGAGAACCATTGCCGACTGATAAATGGGACAGCCCTTCTGAGACGGCAGAATCAGCGGCACGAGAGTCATTCAGCAACAATTGATTCATTGATGTGAGGGACGGCACGGAGTATGGCTCTTGAATGTAAGCAACACTGGCTTCTGAGAGAGCTGGTTCTAAGTGATGATTTGGCGACATATCGGACTGGGCATAAAACTCAATCTGCGGTAGACCATCTCCTAGCCAGGGATGAGAAACCCACACCGCAATGTTCAGCTTTTCGATTTTGCGAGAGACATGAATGCGAACCACGCCCCCTGCACTCCCTGAGTTAATTAGATTAAAAATCAGGTAGTAAAGAATTTGCCGCACTTTATCCTTGTCAAGCAACCAGATGCGCTTTCCAGGCTCTACAGATAGACGAATCTGTTGCTGCCGCCCAGACGCAATCTGTTGCAGGTTATTAATCGCCTGTTGACACAGCATTTCGATGTCCACAGAGGTGAAATCGAGTTTTTGGCTAACCTCATCCAACCCTCCCAGAGACAAAATTTCATCAACTAGCGACACTAAGTGCTGACCGCTGTTGTGGATAATCTCCAGGTATTCCTTCTGCTTGGTCGTTAATGGCCCATAAACTTCGCGTCCCAAAACACTTGCCATCCCCATAATTGAAGTCAACGGAGTCCGCAGTTCCTGTGACAGCTGGGATAGCAGTTTGACTTTAACGGAGCTAGTTGCAGAGGGGCTAGGGGTTGAACGGGTCAGGGACAACACTTCACCCGCATTGCTGCCCATACTGCTGTTGTTCGAGGCGGCATTGTATCCCAGGTCTTTACCCGTTTCTGGTTGCCCGTTAGACGACGGCTTAGCAAACCAATAGCTGGAGTTGGTACGCTCTAAAGACCCCAATTGTCGCGTTTCTAAAAACAGACGGTTTCTCTCAAATTCACTCAGACTCCAGCGAGCCATAAGTTCCAAAAAGTCAATATCTTTGCTAGTAAAGTTACGAGGCACTAAGTCCATCACTGCCAGGGTGCCCAGGCAGATTCCACTAGATGATAGCAGCGGTGTCCCTAGATAGGCACGGATGCCGTAGTGCTGCACAAGAGCAGTTTCAGCAAACGCTCGATTTGTTAGCGTATCGCCAGCAATCAAAACTTGATGACTATCGACCACATAAGTACACAAAGATTGATGGCGTGGGAGCTGCCGGGACGTGGCGAGATCGTTCATCAACCCTAATCGTGATAAACCCACAGCTGCTTTGATCCGCTGCTTGTCTTGAGCCATTAAACTTAAAATGCAAATCGGCGCTTCCAAAAATCGGGCTGCTGTTTGAGTAGCTTCCTCGAACACTGGAACCATCTCTGCTTCAAGTAGACCCAATTCTCCCAAAGCAGCGAACCTTTGTTGTTCTCGTACTGCCGGTGTCAAACCATCCAAACGACAAAAAAGTCTGCTTTCTGGGGCTGCCATTACCATCCCTACTCCCATACGCTTTGCTTGTATGACTTAATTTAATATCCCGCTACACTTAGCGTTCCCGAAGAAGGCCTCTAACAAACACGTTGAGCAGAGAGTTTTGCTTTTCGGTTAAAAAGGACTAAGGGTAAATGACACTGAGTTTAAACAAAATTGACTTCTATCGTAGGTTGAACGACAAGAATAGCGGGGGTTCTCCCGCCCTGGCGACGTGGTGTTTGAGGTCGCGCAGGCGCGTTCATGCCGTAAGGCTTTAGCCTTCAAGGGAGGAGAAAGCAACAAAAATCAAGGGAGGCGTTGAGTTTAGCACTCGGCTCAACCCAGCCGACAAGTCTTCAGTGACGGTGATTCGATTGAGGAGCCAGGATGAAAAACAAGAGTGAAAAGTAGAGTCATTTCTGCTGGCAAGAGGCTTTCTTGCTTCATTCACTCATCACTCTTGTTTGCTGAGTCCTGAGTCCTGAGCCTTGAAGTTTTCAACTTGACCAGGCGGGATGAGATAACAAGGCGGCAATCACCCGTACACCCCGCAGCTGATTTGACAGAGGCAGATGACCCCTAGGGGCACTGAGATCCCAGGTAAACTCGTTGGGATAT
The DNA here is from genome assembly GCF_039961875.1 of Trichocoleus sp. ST-U2. Taxonomy (NCBI): domain Bacteria; kingdom Bacillati; phylum Cyanobacteriota; class Cyanophyceae; order Leptolyngbyales; family Trichocoleusaceae; genus Trichocoleus; species Trichocoleus sp. ST-U2. The sequence goes on from NZ_JAMPJY010000024.1 coordinate 17,762, forward strand.
CGAGTCCAGTTGTTGCCGCTCTTCCAGCCAATTTTGGGCCAGAACTTTAAGAAGTCTTTGCCGAGACTCAGCCAGATTTCCCGTTGCACGGAAAAACCGAATTTGCCCTCCGAGTGTAGGAACCACAGGCTATTGATGGTTTGTAAATCAGGAATGGGGAAGTTTTCTACCTCTGTAAAGTACAACCATTTTCTCTGTACAGCCTGAGCACCTGCCAATTCACACAGCTTTTGCAAGGTTAGGCGGTCAGCGGCAAGAAAGTCTTGTTGCAAGAGCAGGTGTTGCAGGGAACTGTAGTCGATGCCGCGTTCTGAATGTAAGGGGATAATGCCGGAAGGGAAATGGGTTTGAAGAAATTCAGTTGCAGCTGGCAAATTGGCGTTGTAGAGGGTCTGGTAGGCTTTAGCTGTAACTAAATTGGTAGGAGTTGACTGATTGTTACGTAAAAATTCCATCAGTACCTCCAAACCGGCATTACCCGCTTTTAGAAGTTCTGGGAGGAGTTGTAGTTGCGTTTTTTCAGAACCCGACTCAAACTTGCAGCGTAGGTCGGTAAGGTCTTGGCTGGTGTATGGTAGGTCGGCAGTCGTTTGGTCTGTCATGAAGCAAGTCATTTCAGGTTGCTGTTAGTTATTAGTCATTAGTCATTAGTCTCTAGTCTTTAGTCCGTAGCCAATGACTAATGACCAATGACTAATGACTTTTGACAAATGCGCTAATCATTTGAGTGCAGGATGCGGTCAATCATCGCTGTGGTCGAGGTGGAAATTTCCACTTTGACCAATTCAATCTGACCTCCGTATGCCTGAACGGCAGGTGTTTCAGGCAGGGTTTCCAAGCTGTAGTCGCCTCCTTTGACATAGATATCGGGCTTGAGTGTTTCAATTAAGCCAGTGGCTGTCAATGAGTCGAAGATTACCACTCCATCCACGGGCTTAAGGGCGGCGAGAACTTCAGCCCGCTGCTGCTCAGGCACGATAGGTCGGGGAGGCAATCCCTGCTGATGGGGCTTGATTGCACGGACGGACTGATCACTATTTAACCCCACGACGAGCGATCGCCCCAAGGACTTTGCTACTTGTAAATATCGAACATGACCTGTATGGAGTAAATCAAAGCACCCGTTAGTAAATACTAGCGGTCGCCATCGGCTAGGAGCTGCCGCGATCGCTTGACTTAATTCATTTAGTGTATAAACGCCTGAAATCATAGGTAATGAGAGTTTTGAGCGATAAGTTTTGAGTTTTGAGTTATCAGAAAATTTTTTAATTTAAAATTCAGAGGCGATCAACCCTTGTCTCTACAACTTAAAAATTGATACCAATTACCAATGACTGCTACCAATGACTGCCTCATCTCTCACGGCTCTTCATGGGTGGGAGGTCGGTATCCGTGTTCAAAAGCAAATCGAACTAGTTGAGAGCGATTCTCTAGTTCCAGCTTACTGAGGATGTTACTAAGATGGGTCTGAACGGTGCGCGGACTGATAAACAAGCGATCGCTAATTTGTTTATTGGTAAATCCCTGAATCACCTCCCAAAAAACTCTTTGCTCTGCGGGTGTTAACGGAAGTGGCTCGCAGGTGGCAGAACCCAGCGCTCCGATTGCTGTCGCTGCGGTGGAACTGGTTGCCATCTGCTGCATCAACCGCACCATTTCCGCATGGATGCGGCGCGATCGCTCTAGCTGAGCTTCAATTTTTGCGACTAATTCCCTGGGATCGAAGGGTTTAGTCAGATAATCATCTGCCCCAATCGTATGACCTTGAATTCGGTCTTCTAGCTCTCCTTTGCCTGACAAAAAGATAAACGGTACCAATTGCCCGATAGGAATTGTTCGCAGGCGTCGGCAGAATTCCAAACCGTCCATCTCCGGCATCATTACATCGCTGACCACCAAATCCGGTGGAGCTTGTTCAAAAGCGCTTAGTGCCTCCATACCAGAACTTACATCCTGAACCAGATACCCCTGGTTTTGCAGGTAGCGTGTCAAGACAGTTCGCAGGGTTCTATCATCATCAACGAGCAAAATTTTTTTCATCGTTACTCTAGAAGAGCGCCTTTCAGGGGCCATATCAGCCTAGGTCTGCAAACTGAATTCATCCCGCTTTGATGTAAGTTGAGGTTTTTGTGAAAAGCGCAGAGGCGGCTTGTGCAGCATATCTCTTTTTTATATCAGCTTGACGTTATCTGGCAGCGTCAAGAGTTTCTCAGCCAGTATTGGTGAGATTGAAGGACTCAAAACCAGCGATCGCCCTCAGTCTACTTTATTATCAGCCTAAAGGATCAGCATAAAGGCTGATGACAGAATGCGCTTAAGATTATTCAAAAAAATTAGCCGTTCGACCCATTCTCGTAGGGCCTCTTGGCTAAATAGATGCCAAAGTTTTGATTTGAAGCGCGAATTCCTTCATCCCAGTAGCACTTCTAGAGACTACCATTAGGTCTGTAATCCTTTTTTGCGCTCCTCGGTGTCTGGTTTAAACTTCTGCAACGATCCCTTCGTAGAGCTGCGATTAATCGCAGCTCTACCATGCAAAATCCAAAATGAGATAACAGCCTCCTAGCAGCCCTGCCTCAGCTTGGATGATTTGCGAACATCATGGCAATCAAACCGCCTAAACTGCAAAAAAGCTTAACCGAAACTTTTGCGAATCAGCCGATTTGGTAGTCTTCCTGTCAAAATATTGTCTGGCTAGACTAGATCCAACAAAAGTGCAATATGTACGAAAAAATCACTCCTCCTGACATGGGCGAACGTATCATCTTCAAAGATGGCGAACCCGTTGTTCCAGACAACCCGATCGTTCCTTTCATTCGCGGAGACGGCACGGGCATCGACCTCTGGCCCGCCGCCCAGAAGGTCTTTGATGCCGCTGTCCAAGCTGCTTATGGTGGCAAGCGACAAATCAGCTGGTTCAAAATCTACGCCGGGGATGAAGCCTGTGAGAAGTACGGCACCTACCAATATTTGCCCCAAGATACCCTAGACGCAATTAAAGAATACGGTATTGCCATCAAAGGGCCGCTAACAACCCCGATTGGGGGCGGCATCCGGTCGCTGAATGTGGCACTGCGTCAGATTTTTGACCTTTACTCCTGTGTCCGCCCCTGCAAGTATTACCCAGGCACCCCCTCTCCCCACAAAAGCCCGGAGAAACTCGATGTCATCATCTATCGAGAAAATACAGAAGACATCTACCTGGGAATTGAGTGGCGTCAAGGCAGCGAAATTGGCAACAAATTGATTGACATCCTCAATAATGAGCTAATTCCAGCTACGCCAGAACACGGCAAAAAGCAAATTCCCCTAGACTCTGGAATCGGCATCAAGCCAATTAGTAAGACGGGTTCCCAGCGCCTAGTGCGCCGTGCGATCAAGAATGCCCTGCGCCTACCCAAGCATAAACAGATGGTGACGCTGGTGCATAAGGGCAACATCATGAAGTACACCGAAGGCGCTTTCCGCGATTGGGGTTACGAAGTAGCGATCGCTGAGTTTCGCGCTGAGTGCGTTACAGAACGAGAATCATGGATTCTGGACAACAAAGCCCGTAATCCAGAGATTACCTTGGAAGAAAACGCCCGTCAGATTGAGCCTGGGTACGACGCCTTGACGGCAGAGAAAAAAGCCCAAATCACCCGTGAAGTGGAAGATGTTCTCAATGCCATCTGGGAAACCCACGGCAACGGTCAGTGGAAAGACAAGGTGATGGTGAACGATCGAATTGCTGACAGCATTTTCCAACAGATTCAGACTCGACCGGATGAATATTCCATCCTCGCTACGATGAACCTGAATGGTGATTATTTGTCAGATGCAGCGGCAGCGATTGTCGGTGGGCTGGGGATGGGGCCAGGAGCCAATATTGGCGATCGATGCGCCATCTTTGAAGCGACTCACGGCACCGCACCGAAGCACGCTGGACTCGATCGGGTAAACCCCGGGTCGGTCATTTTGTCAGGCGTGATGATGTTGGAATTTATGGGCTGGCAGGAGGCAGCTGACTTGATTAAGCATGGCCTCGGTCAGGCGATCTCTAACGGCGAAGTGACCTATGATTTGGCTCGACTCATGGAACCGCCGGTGGAGCCTCTGAAATGCTCAGAATTTGCCTCCGCCATCATCCAATACTTCCAAAGTAATTAGTCAATAGCGATTAGCAATTAGCGAGCAACCCACAGCTAATTGCTAACAGCTATGGATTTGAGAAAGTATTAATCTGACCCCCACCAATGTAGCGTCCTGGAACGCGACGAGGAGCTGTAAAGTTAGGCTGGTTCAACTGACCCGGTTGCGCTCCGGAATTACCAAGATTGGAGCCAAAACCAGAGTTGCTGTTGAAGCCGCTTCTTTGAGTGTTCGCTCCAGATGGGTACTGCCCATAATTACTGGTCGTTATCGGTGCCACTGGCGGTGCTATCTGTGGTGTTACGGGGACAGCAGGTGCTACAACGGGAGGAACCGCCTGGGGTTGGGTTAAATAGGTGTAAGAATTCGGGGTGGAGGAACCCTGAGTAGCGTTGCTAGTCGTGGGTACGGGAGTGCTATAGCCTGTAGTGTTCGCTAGGGCACTTGCTGGCGGTGGTGCCATTTGCCCAGTGGATGTGGAATTGGGAAGCGTTTGTTGAGACGTATTTCCCGATAGCGATGCGTTTACTGCTTGGTTTGCCGAATTTTGATTCAACGCTTGTTGCAGGGAGTTGACTGGCAGGACGTTTTGGTTCTGGTTAGTTAAATTGGGCACGCCAAAGCCCAGATTCGGAGTGGAGGTTGCTGTTGTAGTAGGATTTACCGCCTGTTGGTTCGTGGGTGTCAATCCCAAAAATGCCCCTGTATTGGGCTGGGGGCCAACATTTAATCCAGTATTTAATAAATCTTGTGCTGATGTCAGAAAAGGATTGTTCGAGTTTTGCGGAGCTTTGGGGATTCCTGCGATCGCTTGAGGCTGCGCGGTCGATTCTGTATTAGAAGCAGTCGCCGGGTTGCGAGTCAGTTGCTCAAATAAACCTTCTTGCTGGGTGGGATCTTGAGCTTTTTCCTTTCCCTTCTTGCCAGCGCCTTGATTAGTGCCGCGATTAAATTCCTGCATGAGCGCGGGCAAGTTATCGATATCAGCGCCAATCACACTGCTTTCTTGAGAAAGGTTTGGGTCATCCGAGGGATTGTCTGCGGAATCGACTTGCCCACTCTCCGTTTCTCCATCTAAAAGGCTGTTAAGCCATTCTGGGTGTACCCAGTACTCCCATACCCCTATCACCATCATCACCAGTGCGATCGCCGATCCCCAAAACGCAGGGCGCGCGAATGTCCGTAACCGTGCTTTGAGATAGCGGATGGAGGCAGGGACTTGTTTGGAGGATGACATAAGCTGTAGTGCAGCTCGACTTGCACAAGGGATTGTAATTCGATTTTATACGCTATTGCCTTGAACAGGAACTGTCTTAATATACAGTTTGTTAAAAGATTTCTTTCATTTTTGTAAAATTTTAGCCAAGCTTTTAGTTTACTAAAGTTTAAATTTAGGAAGTTAGAAAGGTTGCGATCGCTCGACGAGCATTAGTTACTAGAAACCGAAAAACACTCACTGAGGGGCAGGGAACAGATATGCCTCTACCAAGAACGGGTAGGTTTATAGATATGCTTAGGCCATGTGCAACTTTTTCTCTCCCCAATGAATTAGGGAGAGAAAAACAGTAATTTGCACAGTGCGTTATGCTTCGCTATCGCTCAATATCTTGAGCGAGAACCATCCCTACACGACTGACGATGACACTACCTTAAAGTTTAGCGGGCAGCTCGAAGCAGGAACCACGCTCCCGCTCCCAATCCAAACAGATTCGGTAACCAAGCAGCAATTACGGGAGAGAGGAAGTTACTTAGTCCCAGAGCATCACCAACGGACATTAACAAATAGTAAGCAAAAATGACGATCACGCTAATCCCAAAACCCGTCGCTTTACTGGTGCGAGTCGGTCTATTGGCTAAAGCGGCACCCACAATACCAAAAACGACACAAGCAAAGGGTAAAGCTATTTTTTGGTGAATGCGGATCAGAAGCTTGCGAATTTTTTGTTGATTACCACTGAGGCGTTCTAATTTCAGACGTTCTCTGGCTTGTGCAAGATTCATTTCGCCGTAGTCGCGCCCAGAATTTGCCAAATCCAAGGCGGTACGAGGCAGCTGCAACTGTTGGTGTTCAAACTTCAAAATATTGCGGTAGGAAGCATCGGGAGAGATTAAATAAATCGTGCCTTTGAAAAAATCCCAGGTGTTTTGTCCTGGATTCCAAGCAGCAGATTGCGAAGTAACAATTTGATTGAGACCCTCCTGAGACCAATCTAAAATTGTCAATCCCTCCATCTTCTGACCGTCAAATTTTTCTGCATAGAACAGGCGTTTTAACACTTGTTCTCTGTCGCCATTGGGTAGCTTAACTTTCGTATATTCTGGATAAAAAATATTGCGTTCTTGGAAAGATGGCTTTTCTTTATTTAGAGCTTTATCTAGACTAACTTTGGCTTGATAGTTCGCAGCGGGTACTACATACTCATTAAACGTAAAGGCGATGCCGGTCACAACAAAACTCAGGACGATCGCTGGTAGCACCAATCGATAAATACTCACCCCGCAGCTACGCAGGGCAACCAACTCACTGTCAGCGGAGAGACGACTATAGGTTAATAAGGCAGCCAGTAGCACTGAGGCAGGAAAGGCATACGCCATAAACTGTGGCAGACTTAACAGCAGGACTTTCAAAACGAGCGATGCTGGTAGACCTACATCCACAGTCCTTCTCATCAGGTCAAATAAACTGCCAATCGTTACCCCGATGGAAGAAAAGAATCCCATGCCAAATAGGAAAGGAGCGACCAGCTCGGTGCCAATATAGCGATCCATCACCGAGACTGTCGAAATCAGGGGGGAGAGCGGATTGAAAAATTTGGTCATTGGTCAAGGATCGATGGGTAGGTAACGGGTAATGGGTAATGGGTAATGGGTAATTGGAGGAAAGTTTTAAGGAGTAGACTTACGGTTATCGCGTCTGAAATTTTGAATTCAAAACTCTCTTGTGGTTTCAAAATTCAATGCTTCTTACTGATGACTCTTGTAATTACCAATTCCCGATTACCGATTACCCAAGGCTATCTTTGGAAGTCATCTCCTAAGTAGTACTGTCGCACTAAGGGGTTATTGTAGAGTTCTTCTGAATTGCCAGAGGCGAGGATTTGTCCGTCGCGCATAATGTAGGCTCGATCGGTGATGGCGAGGGTTTCGCGGACGTTGTGATCGGTGATTAAGATGCCCATGTAGCGATCGCGCAGTCCGGCAATAATTTTTTGAATCTCCGATACGGCAATCGGATCGACACCGGCAAACGGCTCATCCAATAGCAAAAATTTTGGCCCTTCTCGCCCCGACGCTAAGGATCTCGCCAACTCGGTGCGCCGACGTTCTCCCCCAGATACCCGAATTCCCAGCGTATTTGCTACTTTTTCTAGCCGAAACTCTTGCAGCAAACCATTTAGACGGTTTTGCCACTCGCGACGAGGCACGCCTGTTTGTTCCAGCACCAAGAGAATATTGTCTTGGACGGTGAGGTTGCGGAAAATACTGGCTTCCTGAGCAAGATAGCCAATGCCTAAATGCGCTCGTTTGTGGATGGGTAAGGTGGTGATGTCCTGGTCATTCAGCCAAACCGTACCTTGATCGGGTTTTTCCAAGCCAGTTGCAATGTAAAAGGTCGTCGTTTTCCCAGCACCGTTAGGGCCGAGTAGTCCCACGACTTCCCCTTGCGCCACCGAAAGGTTGACGCGATTGACGATCGCACGTTTGCCGTAAGACTTGTGAATATTCTCCAGTACGATTTTCATTGAGAACTAGCTAATTGTTCATTGCTAATGGCTAACTGCTAATTATTAAAAGCCATTAGCGATTAGCCATTCGCGATTAGCCATGTGACAAATGGCTAGCGACTATTCGGCGTTTTGAAGGCTGGTTTAGGATTGACGGCGGGAGCTGGTGGCGCTACGGGTGTAGTTGGAGAATTTGGATCGGCGACCAGATAAACTGATTCTACCTGCCGATTGGACTGAGGCAGAGCAACAAAGCGTCCTTCATCGATCAGATAGGTGATTGTCTCGCCTCGGAGACTATTGCCTTGTTGCAGGACGTAGACGTTCCCACTCAGAACGATGCGGCGTTCTTTGCTGAAATACTGAGCTTGGGCAGCAGTTGCCTGGATCTGCCGCGAGGGGTAATACATTTGCACGTTGCCACGAGCTGTTACTACACCTGTTTTCGAGTTGGCTTCTTGCACATCAGAACGGACGGTGAGGGCGCGTCCGTCATCGGCGGTTTGAGCTTGGGCGGTTTGGATTTCGGTGGGGATAGCGATCGCTCCCGCTAAAACAGCTGGCAGCATCAGCACTAATCCCAGGCGACGCATTAGACTTTGATTAAATTGAGATGAGGTCATCATGGGTCTTGCGGAGACATCAAAGACGGTGATCGGCTCTTGTGCCTAGTTTACTCTCTCTAAAGGATCGATCTAGAACAAATCCAGCGATAACCAGGCACAACAATCCCGACGTTTCTGAGTCTTGAGAAGTTTCTAAGCCTCTATTCGCACTATTTTTGGCAACTTTGAAGCATTCTCGTCTTGTTGCATCTGCTCTACAAAATCAACCACGTTTTCTGCTCCAGCTTGTTGCAGTGCCGTCAACAGTTCGGCACTCTGTTCCCGCAGTTCGGTGACATCAATTCCACTGTAAGCAGGTTCGTATGCCTCCAAGCGGCGCATTCCCTCTCCCAGTAAAATAACTGCACCCCGCCAGTTAAGGTTGCCTAGGTGATAACATCCAACGGCAATTTGCAGCACTCCCTGATAAAACCTTTTTTCCGGCTCGCTGGCTTCCATCCACAGAGCCTCTAAGGTGTCGTGGCAGGCGTAAAATTCATGCTGATTAAACTCTTCGATCCCTTGCCAAAATTCAGATGGGATTTCTTCAGTCATTAGTCGGGAACTATATTAATAATTTCATTACTCTGCCGTTTTCAGTTCCCTACCGTCAAGCACCTTCCCTCGTGGTTATGGTTGTGTTCAGGCATCACCACACTTATCGCTCCAGACGAAGATGCCTATGTTTAGCTGCTTCGCGCGTGGGTGATGGAAAGCCTCCAAAACAAGCGATCGCTTTAAGTTTTTAACGGATAGAAAAAACTGCTGTGAAATGTCTTTATTTAAGTTTAAATAAAGTTTAATAGAAATTCATTTTTTTTTAATCCTATTGACCAATATCACATTTTGAGTGGCTTTTTTAATTGCTTAGCTTGCGCTCGCTACTTGTTTTTAAAATTCCAATCTTACTTAATTGTTATAAGGTTTATCAGCCCAGGCAAACCAATAAAAAGTGGATTTTAGGCGATATTTCTTTCCTGATTTATCCAACCAAGCGGAATTTAAAAAATTCTTTTAGCACGCGGGAGGCTTTATTTTGAAGACTTTCTGGGACGTGTGGCTGTTACAAACATGATAAATTTGATGCTTCAGCTAATCGCTAATCTATAATTGGAAGTTAGGCTAAAAAGCATTTATAATTAGCAATTTTTCAATTAGCGATTAGCTAGAGCAAATCGTTACATACTATCGCGTACAGCTTTAATTTCTTCAAGAGAGATTTCCTGCATCTCACCGCGAAACTCGTTATCTTCTGTCAGAAATAACATGCAGTGGCACTCTTTCCGCTCTCGCATCGGTACGCAAGGACAATTCCAGAAAGTTGCATGTACCTCTGCTTCTTTATCTTCGTAGTGGCGACAGGGACACAAAGGGGCACCAAGATCATCTTTATGCTTGGCGAGTCCTTCAATCACTACGGCTGTTACGGAAGGATCGACGCAGAAGTAGGTGCCGGTACGCTTGGCGTAAGTTTCGGAGAAATGGCGCATCGCCTCTAGACTTTTTTCGCTAGATTTTGTTTCAGTTTCTGATGGGTTCATAATATGAGATGACGCGAGATCGACAGGTGTTTATGCATTGTATCTTAAGCCTTTTCCTCAAGGGGATTGGCTGGGATCGATGCAATCGGGCAAGCCTACTTCAGAGGGGATTGTAGCTGAAGTTGTAGCGGCTGCTTGGTATTGATGACAATTCCAGGGGAATTACGATTCACAGGCATTGCAGGCTCAGTTAAAGACTCCGGCATCCAGATCATCCAGCGGCTACCGGGGGGTAAAGAGCTTAGAGTAACATGATTGGGAGTCAGCCAGATTAAGGGAAGCGTCGGTGGATCTCCAGCATGGGCATCTTCTCCGGCGTAGGTTGCGGCTAGAGTTTCTAAAACCACGCGATGACCTTGCACTAAACCTGTGAAGGCTGTCCAAAGTTTTACACTTAACTGACGCCCACTGGCATAGAAGTACAGGGATGCTGCCGCAATGACTGCTTGCTCAAAATGCTCTGGATTCCAACTGGTGGCGCTATCGAGGCAGATAATTACTTCTTGTCCACCTGTAAAGACTTCTAGTTCGCGTACCTGGAATTCACCGTAACGGGCACTGGTTCGCCAGTGGATTAAACGAGTGGGATCTCCGACTCGATACGGACGAAGCGATCGCGTGACTCCTTCTGTTGCAGCTTGAGAACGGCGATCTAAACTCAGAAACAGGGGGCTTTTTTCTTGCCCAATTTCATCCACCATCGGGCAGTTGGTGAGGGGTAAAACGGTGGGATAAACAAATGCCGTAGCGGCAACTTCACGCTGGCGGCGACACCAGAATAATCCCACAGGGGCGGCAGTTCTCAGTTGTACGGTGTTCCACCGATAAACCCCGCGTTTTTGCGTGGGTAGGTAGTAAACCCAGTGGTGAACGCTATGAGGAGAAATCGTTTCAATTGCCGTTTGTACGGGTTGTCCCAATACAAAGGGAAGAACGTCCCGGACTAAAAGTAAGGTTTTGGGATGGTTAACCGGATTTTCAATTTCTAATTCAATGGTTAAATCGTCGCCGACGCTGACGGGCTGGATAGGGCGTCGGGTGACTTGAAGATGACGAAGCGATCGCACGGATAGGAAGCTTGCAATTCCGAGTAGCGCAAAGCTGAGGCCACTAATAACATACAGCCACCCCGCCATTGTGTTCGTGGCAGCTCCAAAAAAACAGACGGCGATGATTCCCAATATCCACCCAGCGTAGGCTGGCGTTACCCACCGAGTTTCCAGCCAGTCTGCTATCCGATTACCGATATTCATAAACAGCGCTGCCCAGTCTAGAGTCTAGCTATCCCAGCACCTTAACAAAATTCTGATTACAAATAAATAAGAGATTTTACACCTGTCTGGTAATTTTTTAGAATTAAGGACATTCACGGTTGACTTAAAGAAAATTTTTAAAGGCAAGATCCATTAAACTGTGGTTTTACCGATGCTGCCGGACCCAGTAAGTACCCAGGGGGAAAAAATGACCAAAGCCAATGATGCTGAAGCGACTCGCGCACAAGCTCCTTCACGCATGCCACCACCACTACCGCCACCACCCGTTCCTCCGCAGATGCAGCCAGGGCGACCCCCAGAAGTTAACAGCGCGACTTCCATCAAACAGATGGTGAAAGATGCGTATGCTCAAAAAGCCTCGGACATCCATATTCGAGTGGGGCAAGTTCCCAGATATCGGATTCGAGGTCAGATGGTAGAGGCTGAGGGTCAGCTCAAGGTAACACCTGAAATTTTTGAGCAAAACCTTGCTGAGATCCTGACTCCTGCTCAGCGAAAGCAGTTTGCAGAAAACAAGGAACTGGATACGGCAATTTTCTACCCAGGTTTCGTGCGCTGTCGGGTGAATTGTTTTGAATCCCTGATGGGCGGAGCAATGGTTCTGCGTTTGATCAGCCTAGAGATCCCTTCGCTTGATAGTTTAGGCTTACCGCAAGTCCTCAAGGATATTGTAAGCAAACCGCAAGGATTGATTCTGGTGACAGGTCCCACGGGATCGGGAAAATCAACGACCTTAGCGGCGATGATTCGTCATCTGAATGAGACGACGAATAAGCACATTGTCACGATTGAAGACCCGATTGAATTCGTCCACCCTTCCCAAAAGTGCTTGGTTAGCCAACGGGAAGTGGGTTTGCATACCAATGAGTTTCACGCGGCACTGCGGTCAGTTCTGCGGGAAGATCCAGATGTGATTCTGATTGGGGAAATGCGCGATCGCATTACCGTTAATACCGCGCTGCAAGCTGCCCAAACAGGTCACTTAGTTTTAGGCACTCTGCACACCCGCAACGCCATCAACGCGGTTAACCGCTTGTTGAACTTGTACAACGCCGATGAACAGCCAGCCATGCGAATTCAAATCACCGATTCCTTGGTGGCAGTGATTGCACAACTGCTGCTGCCAACCACGGATAGTCGTCGCACGGCAGTCCATGACATCTTGATCAATACCCCGGCGATGCAAGATTACTTGCTCAAGGGTGACGATGAGGAAGCTTATCGATTGATGCTAGATGACACGTTCGATGGAATGCAGGTGATGAATCAGGCGCTTTACGACCAAATGCTAGAGGGTCGGATTACTCTAGAGGCGGCATTGAGTGCTTCCCCAGATCCCAACGATCTGGATCGCCGTATCCGCACAGGTGGAATTGACGCTTCTAGTTCGACTCGTACCTGGATGTAAGCTGGGTTTTACAGGAAAGTTAGAGCGATCGCATTTCGGATGTCATCTATAGCAGTTTGCAGTTAAGTGGAATCTATTGCATTTCTAACGTTGGTTAGGGGCATGGCATTGCCCCATTCCTACTTTCCTACTGATGTATGGCAGTGTATGGCATCGGAACGATAAAGGCGATAAGGAATGCGCGATCGCTCTAAAAAAAAGCCCGCGATGGCGGGCTTTTTTCGTGTAGCTCCCAGGCTTCAACCTGGGGCTATTGTTGTCGAATCATTTACCGCTTCGCCAACTTCTTCGTCACCTTCCGCAGACGAATTGATTTGGGAGTAACTTCCACCAATTCATCTGAACCGATGTATTCCAAGGCACGCTCCAAGCTCATATCGATTGGCGCTTGCAACTGCACTAATTCATCACCGCCAGAAGCACGGTGGTTCGTCAGCTGCTTCGCCTTGCAGACATTAAGTTCCAAATCTTGAGAGCGGTTGTGTTCCCCGACAATCATGCCTTTGTAAACTTTGGTGCCCGGAGTGATAAAGAATGCACCCCGATCCTCAGCATTCTTCATCGCGTAGAAGGTAGCAACGCCTTCTTCAAATGAAATTAAGACACCGTTGCGGCGAGTTTCCATATCGCTGGTGATGGGGCGATAGTCTAGGAAGCTGTGGTTCATAATCCCTTCGCCACGGGTGAGGCGCATGAATTCACCCCGGAAGCCGATTAAACCACGGGCGGGAATCACAAATTCTAGTTGAGTGCGACCCGTGGCACTCATCTGCATATCTTGCATTTCGCCCTTGCGCTGCCCCAAACGTTCGATACAGCCACCACTCGCTTCTTGCGGGACATCCAGCACCAAACATTCGTAAGGTTCGCAGGGTTGACCGCTGACTTCGCGGAAAATCACTTGCGGCTGGGAAACTTGAAATTCATAGCCTTCCCGACGCATGGTTTCAATCAAGATGCCGAGGTGAAGTTCGCCTCGACCGGAAACGAGTAATTTATCGGGAGAGTCGGTATCTTCAATCCGCAGGGCGACGTTCGTTTCAAGTTCGCGGAACAGGCGATCGCGTACTTGCCGTGATGTCACCATCGTCCCTTCCTGTCCGGCAAAGGGCGAATCGTTCACCGAAAAGGTCATTTGCAAGGTAGGCTCATCCACCTTAATCAACGGCAAAGCTTGCGGTTCGTTTGGACAAGTAATTGTCTCGCCAATATTTGCATCGGCAAAACCAGCCACCGCCACAATATTTCCCGCGGAGGCTTCTTCCAAATCAATTCGCTTTAAGCCTTCAAAACCCATCAACTTGGAGATTTTACCTTTCACAATGGCGCTGGTTTCCGTCACCAAAGCCACTTGTTGCCCCATCCGGATTGTGCCGTTATGGATTTTTCCAATCACAATCCGACCCAGATATTCAGAATAATCCAGGGTTGTCACTTGCAGTTGTAGAGGCTTATTCGGATCGCCTACAGGTGGCGCGACATGGTGCAGAATTGCCTCAAACATGGGCTGCATATCCATGTTGTCGGATTCCAGGTCATTTTTGGCATAACCATTGATACCGGAGGCAAACAGATAAGGAAAATCGCACTGATCGTCATCTGCACCCAATTCCAAAAACAGATCCAAGACTTTATCAATTGAGCCGTGGGGATCGGCTTGGGGACGATCGATTTTGTTGACGACAACGATCGGGCGCAGTCCCTTTTCTAAAGCTTTTTTCAGCACAAATCGCGTTTGGGGCATGGGGCCTTCATTGGCATCTACAATCAAGATGCAGCCATCCACCATGCCTAACACCCGCTCGACTTCACCACCAAAATCGGCGTGTCCGGGGGTATCAATAATATTGATCAGGGTTTCTTTATATCTGACGGCGGTATTTTTCGCCAGAATTGTGATGCCTCGCTCCCGCTCTAGGGCATTGGAATCCATGACGCAATCAGGAACGTCTTCGCCTTCGCGGAAGATGCCAGATTGCCGGAGGAGGGCATCAACGAGGGTTGTTTTGCCGTGATCGACGTGGGCAATGATTGCGACGTTACGAATAGGGAGCGTCATAGAAGCGTGCCAGAGAGGGTGTTGAGATTGAAATAGATGTCTCTTGGCTTATTAACAGAATTTGGGATTTAACATAAATCCTGTAAAGAAGCCTTAACAATTCTAGCTTAATCGCCCGAAACATGGCGCTAGTTTTATGCATCCCCGATCCTTCATTTTTGTTTTGCCTTTCCGGTGCCAGTGCGCGTGAGGCACAGGCATCACAGACACTATTTGACGCAATGATTGCGGTAGCCGTGTGAAACGAATCACTGCCAAGAAATGCGATCGCCCTTAGCCTAAATGAAGACAAGAATTGGCGAGGAAAATCTTATCACCAAGCACAACATGAGGGAGACTTCATGCCAGATTTCCTGAGAACCCTTTTGGCTTCAGCAGGGTTTATTCCCCACGGACACTGCTATCTATGGAAGCCAGATTTAGTTTGGCTTCATGTTTCGTCAGATGCTTTGATTGCGCTGGCATATTATTCGATTTCATTCATGCTGGTCTATTTCGTCTACAAAAGACGAGATGTGCCTTTTAACTGGATTTTTCTGCTGTTTGGCAGCTTTATCATCGCCTGCGGCACCACTCATCTAATGGAAATCTGGACGCTGTGGCATCCTACTTACTGGCTAGCCGGATGGATCAAAGCGTTTACTGCAATTGTCTCCCTCGGTACGGCGGTGCTGCTGTCAGAATTGATCCCTAAAGCGCTGGTTCTCCCTAGTCCAGCAGAATTAGAAGCGGTAAACCTGGCACTGAGAAACGAAATACTAGAGCGTCAGCAAGTGGAGGAAGCGCTACGCGAAAGTGAAAGACGGTTCCGCGCCATTTTTAACCAAACATTTCAATTCATTGGATTACTAAAACCGGATGGCACTGTCTTAGAGATTAATCAAACAGCGCTAGAGTTCGTTGGAATTAAGGCGGCGGATATAGTCGGTCGTCCATTTTGGGATGAAGTTTGGAACCTACCGACCGAATTCCTGAATCAGTGGAAAGCAGCGATTACCGAAGCAGCAAACGGTAACTTTGTTCGTTTTGAAGGGAATCTGCCCACTCCTCAAGGCACAATGTTTGTTGATGCCTCGCTCAAACCTGTGAAAGACGAGACAGGACAAGTGGTGCTATTGATTCCCGAAGGTCGGGAAATTACCGAGCGCAAACGGGCAGAAGAAGCATTACAGCGAGCTTACGAGCAACTAGAAATTCGGGTTCGGGAACGAACGGCAGAATTAATAACCATAAACGCATCGTTAGAAGCTGAAATTGCTGAGCGTAAACAGGCGCAAGCAGCACTACACCAACGAGAACAAGAACTCAAAGCACTAATCGAAAATACTCCAGATATCATTGCCCGGTTCGATCGAGATTTACGTCATATCTATGTCAACTCAGCAATAGAACTGGCAACAGGAGCACCGTCTGAGGTATTTATCGGTAAAACGAATCGCGAATTAGGAATGTCTGAGGATCTCGTCTCCCAATGGGAAAGCATTTTCCGCCAAGTTTTTGAAACGGGTCAAGAGAATGTTGTTGAATTTCAGTTTCCGACACCGAATGGTCTGAAATATTATCAATCTCGCCTGGTTGCAGAATTTACCGAAGACGGTTTAATCAATTCTGTACTGGGTATCTCCCGGGACATTACTGGACTGAAGGAGGTGGAAGAAGCGTTGCGGAACAGCGAGCAACGATTCCGTGCCACTTTCAATCAAGCTGCTGTCGGTATTGCAGAGGTAGAAAGGAATGGACAATGGCGACTGGTGAACCAAAAGCTTTGCGATATTACTGGTTACACTCGTGAGGAACTTTTAGAACGAACTTTCCAAGATATTACTCACCCTGATGACCTCAATACTGACCTCGAAAATGTTGGTCGAATGTTAGCTGGTGAGATTTCAACATACTCAATGGAAAAGCGCTACATCCGCAAAGACACCTCCCCAGTCTGGATTAATCTGACTGGATCGGTTGTGCGTAATTGTGCAGGTGAACTCAGGTACTTTATTGCCATTGTGGAAGACATTAGCGATCGCAAACGATTCCAGCAGGAAATTACACAACTCAATCAAGACTTGGAACGCCGGGTGGTCGAACGGACTGCACAACTCGAAGCCGCCAATCGGGAACTGGAAGCTTTTTCTTATTCGGTGTCCCACGATTTACGTGCGCCACTACGGAGTGTTGATGGGTTTAGTCAGGCGCTTTTGGAGCGTTACGCTGACACGCTGGATGAGAAAGGCAAACACTACCTGCATCGGATTCGTGCAGGCAGCCAGCGCATGGGAGAACTCATTGATGACCTGCTGGAGCTTTCGCGGGTGACACGCACCGAGATGCGTACCACGGAAGTTGATTTAAGCGCGATCGCTTCTGAGATTGTCATTGAACTAAGACAGTCGCAACCGGAACGACCCGTTGAAGTTGCGATCGCTCCAGGCATTGTTGCACAAGGGGATGCGCGGCTTCTACGAATAATTCTGGAAAATCTACTTCATAACGCCTGGAAATTTACGTCAAATCGCTCATATGCTTGTATTGAATTTGGCATCACACTAAAGATAGATTCTCAACCTGCTTATTTTGTACGTGACAATGGCGCTGGCTTTGACATGGCTTATGCCAACAAATTGTTTGGAGCCTTTCAGCGCCTACACTCAATGACTGAGTTCCCCGGAACTGGCATTGGACTGGCAACTGTCCAGCGAATCGTTCACCGCCACGGTGGTCGAGTATGGGCCGAAAGCGCAGTAGAACAAGGTGCAACTTTTTATTTCACGCTCTAAGGCGGGCAGAATTTAAACTTAGCTTCTAAACGGAAAATAAATTGAATAACCGACACATCCTATTGGTGGAAGATAATCCTGACGATGAAGAGCTTACCTTACTTGCTTTGGATCAAAGCGGTATTCCATACAATGTTGTAGTAGCCCGCGATGGAGTAGAGGCACTCGATTATCTGTTTGGTACGGGTAGGTACACTGACAGGGACATTAACAGACTACCCGCAGTCGTTCTACTAGATATAAAAATGCCCAGAATTGATGGTTTAGAAGTGTTGCAACGACTGCGTGCCAACGACCTGACAAAACTCTTGCCAGTCGTCATTCTCACGACATCAACAGAGGAGCAAGACCGACTCAACGGCTATAGCTTCGGTTGTAACAGTTACATTCGCAAACCTGTAGATTATGTACAATTTATGACAGCAGTAAAGCAGTTGGGAATGTATTGGCTGCTTTTCAATGAAGCCCCGCCGTTACTAGGAATATGATGAATCAACCGCTGCGAGTTCTCATCGTTGAAGATTTAGAAGATGATGCTGAATTACTGCTCAACGAACTAGAGCGCGGTGGTTACGAGCCGATTTACGAGCGGGTAGATACAGCTGCTGCCATGAATACAGCACTAGATAAACAACATTGGGATATTGTCATATCAGACTACTCAATGCCCACTTTTAGCGCTCCTGCTGCTTTAACTTTGTTGAAAGACAAAGGGCTAGATTCACCATTCATTATTGTTTCCGGCAACATTGGAGAGGATGTCGCAGTCGCTGCGATGAAAGCTGGAGCCTCTGACTACTTGATGAAAGGCAACCTGGCGCGATTAATTCCCGCAGTTGAACGCGAGTTGCGCGAAGCCGTTGAGCGGCGCAAACGGCGCGAAGCAGAACAAGCTTTACGGGAAAATGATGAACGCTTCCGCTTACTGATCGAAAATGCCTTAGACATTATCGCTGTTCTAGATACTGATGGCACTATTTATTACACAAGTCCATCCGTTGAGAAAGTTTTAGGTTACAAACCGGAAGAGCTAGTTAGCAAAAAACTCTATAATTTTATTCATCCTGAAGACGTAACTGAGGTGATTGATACTCTCAATCAAGCAGTTAAAAAAACCGATATTACTCTATTTACAGAATTTAAATTTCTACATCAAAATAGCTCTTGGCAAATATTAGAAGCAATTTGCAAAAATTTTATTCCCCAGTCAGGAATTCCTAGAGTTGTTGTCAACTGCCGGGACATTACGGAACGGAAGCGGACAGAAGAAGTTCGGATTGCTTTGGAAAAAGAAAAAGAACTGAATGAAGGGAAATTTTACTTTGTTTCAATGATGGCCCATGAGTTTCGCAATCCCCTCAACACGATCCTCATGTCTGCCGAACTCCTTGAACATTACAACTATAAAGCTACTGAAGAGCAAAAAGCTTTATATTTCAATCGCATTCGCTCGGCTGCCAAACATATGACACAGTTATTAGAAGATGTTTTGACAATTAGTCGAGCAGAAATTGGAGAATTAGAGATTAATGTAGAGCCTTTTGATTTAAAACAATTTTGCCACGATTTGATGGAGGAAATTCAGTTTACAACTGGGAAAGAACACACGCTCATCTTTGCCAGTAAATGTAAATGTGCCCAGGTATATATGGATCAAAAACTTCTATGGCATATTCTGACAAATTTGGTCTCGAATGCAATTAAGTATTCACCGCAAGGCGGCACTGTCCAGCTTGAACTTTCTTGTCATGATGGACAGGCAACAATTCAAATTAAAGATGAAGGAATTGGCATTCCTCCAACCGACCAAGAACGACTATTTGAAGTGTTTCACCGAGCCAAAAATGTTGGCAAGATTCCCGGTACAGGGCTGGGATTATCAATTGTTAAAAAATTCGTGGAGTTGCACGGCGGTCAGATTTCCGTCAGTAGTGAAGTTGGGGTAGGCACTACTTTTACTGTGCTGTTGCCATTGAACAGTCAGATGTCTACCGAGGAGTTAGACGATGCGACTGCGTATTTTGCCAATTAAACTGTCATTTATAGCAGTTCTCAACTACCGAGCTTCACGGTAGAGTATCACAGCCATGAAGATTGCTTTTTGCTTAGGCTAAAGCGCGATCGCTTGTATTTGTACTTTAAATATAGTACGCTTGTACTAAGTTAAATTGAATACCTCTTCAGACCGCGCCAAAATCGATACAAGCGCAAGGGAGTCAGAAATAATGGCTTGGAATCCTGGGCAGAAGTTGCAAAACGGCAAGTACACGATTGAAAAAGTGCTAGGACAAGGTGGTTTTGGGATCGCCTATTTGGTTAAAAACAAAAAAGGTAAATTGCTTGTCATCAAAACCCTCAACCACTTTCTGCAACGCCAACACGACTTCGGCAAATTTCAGCAGGATTTTCTGAATGAAGCGGTGCGGTTAGCCAAATTTAATCATCCTCATATCGTCAAAATTGATGAAGTCATTCAAGAGGATGGGCTGTGGTGCATTGTGATGGAATATATTGCGGGAGAAAGTCTAGCCCATCGAGTTTGGCAGAAAGGGGCAATGTGCGAGGCGGAAGCATTGCGCTACATTCAGCAGATAGGTGACGCCCTGACGCTAGTTCACAACAATGGTTTACTACATCGGGATGTCAAGCCACTCAACATCATGCTGCGTTGTAAAAATGCCGATGTTGTCCCTTCTGAGATGGAGGGCGTCTTGGAAGCGGTTCTCGTTGACTTTGGCATTGCCCGCGAGTTTACCCCAGATATCACCCAAACCCAGACAGAATTTTGCTCCAGCGGCTTTGCCCCGATTGAGCAGTATGACTGGCGCTTCAAACGGGGTGCTTATACTGATGTTTATTCTTTAGCTGCAACGCTTTATACCTTATTAACGGCTCAAGTCCCTACACCTTCACCAATGAGAGCGTATGGGATGGAACTCACACCACCCAAACGCATTAATTCTCTCCTCGGCGATCGCGTAAATTACGCTATCGTCAAAGGTATGGCCTTAAAACCAGAAGATCGCCCTCAGTCAGTGCAGGAATGGCTAGCATTGTTGGGAATCTTACCTCCCCCAAATGCTAACCCCAGTCCTCTTGTCCAATTGCAGGAGCGATTGCGTGCAGCACAAGAAAATAAATTAAATGGTAGTAATGAGTGGCGGGAGCGATTCCGAAAAGCGCAAGAAGACAGATTAAAAGATAATCATAATTGGCGCGATCGCTTGCGAAAAGCTTGTCAAAAGTGACAGAGAAAAGATGGCTCCGATAGCCGAATCTTGAAGTTGTCAGTTCGGGATGCGGTCGCATCCTGAAACTCATTGCACTCAAATAAAACCTAGTTTCCCTCGTTTTTGGGCGCTGACGCCCGGAAAAACGAGAATCTGGATGCGCTGCATCCTTAAGACCGTGGGGAACTTAGAGCGATCGCTTTGCCGTCAGATCCAGGTAAGACTGAGAAGCGAAGACTGCTAGTTTTTGTCCTTTTACCATGTTCTGGGATGAAAGGGCAGCTTTTTATGAGTAAATACCTAATGCAAAAAAAATTCTAAGGACATGGTGAAACCGCCTCACCGAATGATGTTGATGGGTGCCTATATTTTTGCTGGTTTACTGTTTACTAAACCAGCACAGGGATTAGTTTTTCCTCAGCACTTGCCAAAACCGCTGGTAGTATCAGCAAGCATTTTTCTGAGCGCTCAGCCTTATACACCTTCACGGGTTTTAGAAAAAATACCACCGGAATTGAGTCCAGAGCCAACCCTGGACGATTTTAATGCCAATATTTGTCAGGATATTCCGATGGGCGTTGGCGTTCCAGGATTTCAACCAGGAGTACATAATAGCGTTGTCCAACGAATACTCGGCAGTCCCGGCGTAACCACTAGAGGTTACTGGCCGAATACTCGTGCCATATCCTATCAATTAATCCCAGATCAGGTGAGCCTGGGTTTTTTATTTGATAAAAATTCTGGACTCATACGCCAAACTGAAGCATCTTTTGCCCAATGGGTGAATAGCGAGATCGTCCTAGTGACGTTGAATAGTATGTTGGGTTGCAAGCTCAACGACGCCATCAAGCAGGGTTTACAACAGGTGCAGCAGCGTCAGTCTCCCAAATTCTTTTTTTCTCTAGAGTCCCTGCGGGGAGTGATTGAGCGGGATAAGGGCGATCGCGTTTATATTGGCATTTGGGAGGCAGGCTTACACTAAAGATCGGTAAGTAGTTGGGAATTAGTAATGGGTCATTTGTCATTCGTCAGCAGCCACATACCAACGACTAAAAACGATCGATCGTTACCCATTACCCAAAATTAAAATGATTCTCTCACAACGCTTTACAGATGCCCTGACCTTTGCCACCGCCTTGCACGCGAACCAAATTCGCAAAGGTTCAGGTGTTCCCTATATTTCCCATTTACTCGGCGTCACCAGTATTGCCTTAGAGCATGGGGCGAATGAAGATGAAGCGATCGCTGCCCTACTCCATGATGCCATCGAAGACCAAGGCGGTGCCGCGACACGAGAAGAAATTCGCCGTCGGTTTGGAGATACCGTTACGGAAATTGTCAACGGTTGTACCGATGCTGACACAACACCCAAACCCCCTTGGCAGGAACGCAAAGAAGCTTATATTGCCCATATCCCGACTGCTTCAACCTCGGTGCGTCTTGTCTCAGCAGCCGATAAACTCCACAATGCCCGCTCGATTTTGACTGATTATCACATTGTAGGCGAGGCAATTTGGGAACGTTTCCAAGCAGGCAAACAAGGAACCCTTTGGTATTATCGCTCTTTGGTTGGCGCATTTCGCAAAGCCGGTTCATCACCACTCATTGATGAATTAGAACGGGTCGTTTCAGAACTAGAACATCAGGTAGACAAAGCGACTTAAGCTGCTTGATTGACAAATCTCTTGAAACCCTGCCAATTTGTAGGGTGGTCTTGTGCGGGAGCGGTATCATTACCTTTACAAGAGGCTAGATGCTTTTGCCGTAGTTGTTTGGGTTGCCACCTGATTCTTAAGTAGAGACCCCCTAATTCCTGCACCCAACATCTTGACTACAGGAAGATACAGCGAAGGAAGTTACAGGAATTAGCATATTTTCCTTTTATTTGACAAATAATTCAGACAAAAATTATCTATTTTTATCGATAAAAAGTAAGAATATTAAAATAGAATTTTTTGGTTTTAGGAACCGAAAATTCTGTAGACAACTTGCTAGATGTGATTCTACGTCAAATGATGTCATCGTATGAATGTAGATGAAGTTTTGGAAGCCGTAGAAAAAGTTCTGCTTTCTCGGCAACTCAGTCCCGTTGAGCGATTAATCTTGCGTCGCTCTTGGTTAGGAGACGATTATCGTGAAATGGCACGGGATTCTGCTTACAGTATCCCCTACCTCAAAGAAGTTGGTTCCTACTTGTGGCAGGCTCTCTCCGCAGCACTCAACCAGAGAGTGACGAAAAAAAATTTGCATTTACTCGTTAACCTGCACCAGCAAAACCGGACAGATAAACAGCAAAATAGAGCGCAAGAGGTGCAAACATACACAAAAGTAGAAGATAATTTTCCAGCTTCAGAAACAGAGACTGAGCAAAAATTTCCTGGGGGTCCTGTACCGCTAGATTCTCCTCTCTACATCAATCGTCCCCCGATTGAAGAACTCGCCTACACTGAGATTACCCAACCTGGATGTCTGCTCCGCATCAAAGCACCCAAGCAGATGGGGAAAAGTTCGCTACTTATCCGGATTCTGGCTCGCGCTACAGATGTTGGTTACAAAACAGTCTCTTTAGATTTTCAGGAAGCCGACGAAACAGTTTTTGCCTCCCTCGATAAATTCCTACGCTGGTTCTGTGCCAATGTCAGCAGACAGTTGAATCTCAATCCCCTAATGGATGAGTTTTGGGATGAGGATATGGGCAGTAAAGTTAGCTGCAAAATCTATTTTGAGGGTTATCTGTTCAAGCAAGTTAACAGTCCTCTGGTGTTGGCTTTGAATGAAGTTAATCGGGTTTTTGAGCATCCCAAAATCGCCTTAGATTTTCTCCCAATGCTGCGATTTTGGCACGAACAAGCACGAGCAGTGGAAGTTTGGCAAAAGCTCAGACTTTTGGTTGTTCATAGTACAGAAATTTATATTCCGCTAAAGCTGAATCAATCCCCCTTCAATGTCGGGATATCCATTGGTTTGCCCCAGTTTTCCAGCAAACAGGTGCAGGATTTGGCACAGCGCTATGGACTTGATTGGAGCGATAAAATAGAGACACAAAATGGCACTGCCTGCGGCAATGATTACACATCTCTACTAATGGCAATGGTGGGCGGACATCCCTATTTGGTAAGCGTAGCGCTTTATCACCTGCGTCGAGGAGCGATGACATTAGACGAGTTATTGCAAGTGGCTCCTACACCCGCTGGGATTTATAGCGACCATCTACGGAGTCATTTGGTAATGCTCCAAGATGAACCACAGTTAGCATCTGCTTTGCAACAGGTTGTTACTGCTGATGAGAGCGTACAATTAGAAGCGATCGCAGCCTATAAGTTAGAAAGCATGGGATTGATCCAAATGGATGGAAATCGGGCAAGTCCCAGCTGCCAGCTATATCGTCTCTATTTTCGCTCGCAGCTAGGAGAGAAAAAAGAATGCCAATGCCACTCCAAGAATACTGAGCGATGAAATACCAAGTCGGTGGCAGTCTAACCAGCGAAGCTCCCAGCTATGTACAACGAATTGCAGACTCCCAACTTTATGAAGCATTAAAACAGGGTGAGTTTTGCTACGTTCTCAACTCCCGACAAATGGGCAAATCCTCTCTGCTGGTGAGAACTCGCCATCGCTTGCAACAAGAAGGGTTTAAATGCACTGCTGTGGATATGACTAATATCGGCAGTGAAAATATTACGCCGACTCAGTGGTACAAGGGAATTGTTGCCGATCTGTGGTCGGGTTTTAACTTGTTAGAAAAACTTAATTTGAAAGCTTGGTGGCGAGAGCAAGAAGATATCTCCCTACTCCAAAGGTTGAGCCGATTTCTTGCCGATTTGTTATTGGTTCAATTTCCGAATGAAAGACTATTTATCTTTATAGATGAAGTTGATAGCATTTTAAGTTTGGATTTTCCGGTCGATGACTTCTTTGCCTGGATTCGGTTCTGCTACAACCAACGAGCCATCAATCCAGAATACAGACGGATTACTTTTGCAATTTTTGGTGTAGCAACCCCAAGCGATCTCATTGTTGATAGAAACCGAACCCCCTTTAATATTGGGAAAGCGATAGAACTAACTGGCATTCGACTGCACGAAGCTCAGCCATTAGTGAAAGGATTAGAGGTAAAAGAAGGAAACTCACAAACCGTTTTAAAAGAAATACTAGCCTGGAGTGGAGGGCAACCCTTTCTCACCCAAAAGCTGTGTAACTTAGTAGGGAATCTTGTTGACACGCGATTGAGCGAGTCTGAGACGATGAACAGCGTTCTGACCATTCCTCCAGGAAATGAGGCGTTTTGGGTAGAAAACCTGGTGAAGACACGCATCATTCACAAATGGGAAAGCCAAGATGAACCAGAGCATTTAAAGACAATACGCGATCGCATCCTTCGCAACGAGGAACGCACTGGCAGATTTTTGGGAATTTACCAGCAAATCCTACAAGGTGTGGAAGTACCAACCGATGACAGCCGAGAGCAAATAGAACTGTTGTTATCAGGCTTAGTGGTAAAAGCTCAGGGTTATTTAAAGATAAAAAATCGAATCTATGAAGAAGTATTTAATCTCGAATGGGTAGACAAGCAATTAAAGGAACTGCGCCCTTACTCTCAACTTTTTGATGCTTGGATTGTTTCAAAGCAAAAGGATGCATCGCGGCTGTTGCGCGGACAAGCGCTGAAAGACGCTCAAATATGGGCACAAGGTAAAAGCTTGAGCGATTTGGACTATCAATTTTTAGCCGCTTCTGGCGAATTGGATAGGTTGGAAATGCAGCAAACTCTAGAAGCAGAACGGCTGAAAGAAGTAGAAGCGCGACTGGCGGAGGAACAAAAAAGATTAGCACTAGAGAAAAAAAGTTCTAGGCGACAAAGGTTTTTGCTTTTTGTCGTAAGTATTGTATTAATTTTAGCTTGTGCATTGGGGCTAGCGGTTTATGTTCAGTATCGGCAAACGGCTGTAAGCGAGATCAAAGCGATCGCTAAATCTTCCGAAGCACTATTTGCCTCAAATCAAAAGTTAGATGCACTCGTACAAGCGATCGCAGCACAGCGACGATTAGACAAGTTGAATGTTGCAGATGCAGATATTCAGCACTCAGTGAAGGAGGCTCTCCATCAGGCTGTTTATGGAGCGGTTGAATATAACCACTTATCCGGGCATGACAATGTGGTTAATGATGTAACGTTCAGCCCTGATGGCGAACTCATTGCCTCAGCTTCTGCGGACAAAAGCATCGATCTTTGGAAAAAAGACGGTACAAAACTGGGAACGCTTCAAGGTCACAACAATACGGTTTGGGGTGTCGTATTTAGCCCCAGAGGGGATCTAATTGCTACTGGTTCTGGGGATAACACCATTAAACTTTGGCGCAAAAACAGGACAAATTCACCAGACGGAAAGCCGATTTATACCTTGTGGCAGACCTTAAAAGGACATACCAAAGACGTTGCAGAAGTCGCGATCGCTCCTAACGGTCAGACCATTGCATCTGCTTCTAAAGATAAAACAATTAAACTCTGGAGTACAGACGGCAAACTGCTGAGAACTCTCACCGGGCATACGGATGAAGTTGCCAGCGTTGCCTTTAGCCCTGACAGTCAGATCGTTGCATCTGCTTCTCACGATAAAACCATCAAACTCTGGAGTACAGACGGTCAACTACTGAGAACCCTCACCGGACATACGGATAGAGTTAGGGACGTTACCTTTAGCCCTCAAGGAAATCTGATTGCCTCGGCGAGTTGGGATAAAACAGTCAAACTTTGGCACCTTGATGGAACTTTAGTCCAAACCCTAACTGGACACAGCGATGCAGTAGGCAAAATCGCTTTTAACCCTCAAGGTCGTTTAATCGCCTCGGCAAGTCTTGATAGAACAGTCAAACTTTGGAACCTTGACGGGACTCTCGTAAAAACCCTGCCAGCCGCCAAGGATGTCGTCTCTGGAGTGGCTTGGAGTCCTGACGGGCAATTCCTCGCCTCAGCCAGTTGGGATGGCCCAATCGCTCTCTGGAAGCTTGATGACAGTTTTATCCAGACTCTTAACGGGCATCAAGCATCAATTTACACCATAAAATTTAGCCCTGATGGTAAGACAATTGCCACCGCCAGTCGCGATCAGACCGTTAAACTTTGGCGGCTTGATGGTAGCTTAATTCGCACTTTCCCCAAACAAGCCGATAAAGTTTTTGGAGTCGATTTCAGCCCAAAGGTCGCCACCCTTGCTACAGGCGGTTATGACAGCACTGTTCGGTTGTGGCGACTGGATGGAACCTTACTCCACACTTTTACTGGACATCAAGGCAGAGTCTTCGCCGTTGATTTCCATCCAGATGGACAGTCACTCGCCTCGGCGGGTGAGGACAGAACCGTCAAAGTCTGGAGGATTGACGGCACTGAATTGGCAACTCTTCAAGGACATACCGATCACATTAACGGAGTGGCATTTAGCCCTGACAGAGAACTCATTGCTTCAGCAAGCGTGGACGGCACCGTCAGACTTTGGCAGTGGGATAATGCCACATCTGGAACACCCAGCTACAGGCTTCTACACACGTTAAAAAGCCATCGCCGTCAGGTGGCTGGAGTGGCATTTAGCCCTGATGGCAAGACCCTAGCTTCAGCAGGTATGGATAGCATGGTGAGACTTTGGCGGCGCGACGGTACAGAAATCAGAGCCTTGAAGGGACACAAAAATGGGGTGTTCGGGGTAGCATTTAGCCCTGATGGGAAGTTAATCGCCTCAGCAAGTTTCGACGGCACAGTCAAACTTTGGAGGTACGATGGTCAAGAGCTTGAAACCTTAAAGGGACATAGCGATGGGGTATTTGGAGTTACCTTTAGCCCTGATGGGAAGTTCATCGCCTCAGCAAGTCAGGATAGAACCGCAATTTTGTGGAATTTAGAGCGAATTTTCCAGCTCGATTTCCTCCAGTATGGATGCGATTGGGTGCGGGATTATTTGCAGACGAATGCAGATGTGGAGGAAAGCGATCGCCATCTTTGCGATGGAATTCAATCCTGATTTACATTAGGTATTCACCATAAACTAATCCGTTCTACCTGCAAAATTTGAAGAGAATTCGCTCAGATTGGGCTGAGGTTGTAGCACGACGATGCGGCGATTAATGTTTCAGCTGCCATGCTATCGACTGGTTTAGAAAACAAATATCCTTGTCCGGATTCGCATCCCATCGTCTGGAGTTGTTTCATCTGTTGAATCGTTTCGATGCCTTCGGCGGTGACATCCATTCCCAAATTATTAGCCAGCGTCACAATCGCTCGGACAATGGGTAAACTTTCGCCACCGATGCCCATGCGGCTAACAAAAGAACGGTCAATCTTCAAGGTATTAATCGGAAAATGATACAACCGGCTTAAAGAAGAATAGCCGGTGCCGAAGTCATCAATCGATAGCTCAACACCCAAAACTCTCAAATATTCCAGCATCGCGATCGCATCTTCATTGTCTGCGATCGCGCTTTCGGTAATCTCTAGCTTTAAACTGTAGGGATCGCACTCGGTTTTGTGCAAAATCTGGTCGATCTTTTCAATTAAATCGGGTTGCAAAAACTGTCTGCCCGACAAATTGACGCTCATTGTCAGTCCCCGGTGGTTTGGAAATGCCGAATGCCAGCGTTGCAACTGACTGCAAGCCTCGCGCAGCACCCACTCACCCATCGGCAAAATCAGTCCCGTTTCTTCCGCCACGGGGATAAACTCCGCTGGGGAAACTAAACCGCGTGTGGGATGCTGCCAGCGCACCAGCGCCTCGAAGCCAGAAATTTGACCGGTTGCCAGCGATACTATCGGCTGATAGTGCAGCCGTAACTCCTGGCGTTCCAGAACGTGTCGCAGATCCGTTTCCATCTGCAATCGGGCAACTGCTTGGTGGTGCATGGTCTTGTTAAACACCGCATACCGCGCCCTCCCTAGTGCCTTTGCTCGATACATAGCAATGTCGGCATCGCGCAGGATGTCTTCTGCCTGGTCATAGCCCAGCATACTCAAAGCAATGCCAATACTGACGGTGCTGAATACTTCTTGCCCCTCAATCTGCAATGGTTTTCGCAGTTGCCTTTGCAATCGATTGGCAATGCGGGTGACTTGGCTCAGGTCTGGTAAATCTGCTAGGACGATGGCAAACTCGTCTCCACTCAACCGTGCCACCGTATCTTCTGGGCGCACCGATGCCTGTAGAATTTTAGCGATCGCTACCAGCAATTGATCTCCCGCTAGGTGTCCCAGGCTATCGTTAATCACCTTAAATCGATCGACATCCAAAAACAGCACAGCAAATAAATAGTCCTGGCATTGATTCGCCCGTTCCAGGGTTTGCCGCAACCGATCCATAAAAAGCGCTCGGTTGGGCAAGCCTGTCAAAGCATCGTGATAGGCTGCATGGAATAATTGCGACTCTACTTGCTTGCGTTGAGTGATATCGCGTTGAATTGCTAGGTAATGAGTCGTCTCATCTTGTTCATTTTTGATCGGTTCGATGTGCCACTCGTTGTAAAACTCCGTGCCATCTTTGCGATAGTTAATCGCTTCGCCATAAAATACTTTCCCTTCGGACAGAGTTTGTCGCAGTCGGTCGAGGAGAGTCCGATCGGTTTTGGGTCCTTGCAAGATCCTCGGTGATTCACCGATGACTTCCTCTGGGGTGTAGCCGGTCATTCTCGTAAACGCGCGATTGACAAAGATGATTTCTGGACCGGGAAAAGTTAAGTGAGTCGAAGTAATCGCGATCGCATCTTCCGCAAATTCAACCGCCGCCGCCAGTTGCCGTAACCTTTCCTCTGTGCGCTGGCGTTCCGTAATGTCAATCGCCACACCCACTAGACCAACCACTTGACCTGTTTGATTTTGCAGCGGGGTGGTGCGGTTTTCGTACACCACATTGCCTATCTGGACAATCCAGGTTACTTCTTTTCCAGCTAAAACGTTGCGAATATTCGCTAAGATTTCAGGCCGGTCTTTGTAAAGGTCAAAGATCGACTGCCCGATTACCTCACCGGCTTTCAGTCCGAGAGCCTCCAGTCCCTTGCCCTCAGAAAGCGTAAAAATGCCATTGCTATCTAGGGCATACAAAATAATTGGTGCATTTCCAACACTGGCGCGTAGCAGCTGTTCATTACCTAATCCCAAGGAACTGAGGCAATGCTGTGGCGATATACCCATACTAGAACCGTCACCGTTCCTAGCAGTGTCGATCCTTTCGCATCGCATCGTCCTTATCCTGTGGGACTGGGAGATTGGTTTCAGCTCCATCGGCTCCATATTTTTCCGGCTAGGATTTCCTGATAATTCTTTATTATTTCTTAAGATTTCCCTCTTGGGATCGTCTGCCACTCATCAGCGTATACCTAACTACTGATTACGCAACCTGGGAGGGAGCCATCGGGAGTGGGGTTGCAGAGGCGGTAGACTGCTGAAGCGGAATTTCTAGAACAAACTCTGTCCCTTGTCCGGGCGTTGACAGACACTTTAGCTGACCTCCGTGACGCTCCACCACCACTTGGTAGCTAATGGACAGCCCCAGCCCAGTCCCTTCTCCTACAGGTTTAGTCGTAAAAAAGGGGTCAAAGATTCGTTTTTGGACTGCTTCTGGAATGCCGCAACCATTATCTGCAATCCGGATAATTACTTGATTTTGGTTGTTCGCTGTTGTGCAAATCCGAATTGTCGGTAAAGGGGAATTGGCGATCGGGAATTGGCGATCGCTACTTTCTTCTCCATGATTCATCATCCATGAAGCCTGAACGTTTTCCCGTTCCAGAGCATCAATGGCGTTGCTCAGCAGATTCATAAAAACCTGATTTATCTGCCCTGCGTAGCATTCCACCTGGGGTAGGTTGCCGTATTCTTTGATAATCAGAATACCTGGTTTTCCTCCCTGTGGCTTCAATCGATGCTGCAAGATCAACAGGGTGCTGTCGATGCCTTCATGCAAATCCACCGGCTTTTTCTGGCTCTCATCATGGCGGGAGAAATTCCGCAAGCTCAGGACAATCTGGCGGATGCGTTCCGCCCCCATTTGCATAGAATCCAATAGCCTTGGGAAATCTTCGACTAGAAACTCCCAATCCATTGCCTCAGCTTCTGTTTGAATTTCCGCTGCTGGCTGAGGATAGTGCTGCTGGTAGAGGTTTAACAAATGCAGCAAATCTTGGGCATACTGCAAAGCCGGGGTCAAATTCCCATAAATGAAAGAGACGGGGTTATTAATTTCATGGGCGACACCCGCTACTAACTGCCCCAAACTGGACATTTTTTCGCTTTGGATCAACTGGGTTTGGGTTTTCCGCAGCCGATGCAGCGCTTGTTTAAGTTTGGTCGTTTTTTTCCTCAATTGTGCTTCTGATTTTTGTAATGCTTCCTCAGCTTGCTTGCGTTCGACTAGTTCGGCTTCCAGTTGCTCGAATAGCGTCGATTGCTGAATGGCGATCGCTAGTTGCACGCTAAGCTGTTTGAGCAATTCTACTTCCGATGCCTGCCATTGCCGGGTTTCGGTGCAGTTTTGGGCAACAAGCAGCCCCCATAATTGAGGGTTGGAAGAGGACTGAGGACTGAGGACTGAGGACTGAGGAGTGGATGGGGGAGGAGGGCTGGTTGAGGTATGAGGGTTGAGGAAGAGTCCTTTCACCTCCGTCTTGTTTTGGACAATCGGGACGACCAGATTGGCTTTTACCTGAAACTTCACTAGCCAATCAATCTGGCACTGGCTGAGATTCCCCGTGTCGATATTCTCAATCGCTTGAACCTCGCCTTGTTGGTAAAGAGGCAGGTGATTTTCCCCAAAACATCTGCTGTGGATCTGAGTTCCTAAACTCTTAGTCCAACCCGTGCCGACCGATTCTACAACCCCAACTCCACGCCCATCTGAATCGAAGCGGTAGATCGTTACCCGGTCGGTGTTGAGAAATTGCCGGACTTGCGATACAGCCGTTTTCAGGACTTCTTCCAGGTTCAGAGACTGGCGGATGCGCTGATTCATGTTTCTGAGCAGCCGTTCTCCAGTCGCTTGCTTCCACAAGGCTGTTTCTACCTGTTTGCGACCTGTAATATCCATCACCGTCCCAGTAACCCGTGCCGGTGTATTGGTTGGGTCGCAAAACAGGGTACCCGTAACGGCAACCCACCGAACTGCACCATCCGGGCAAAGGAGACGATGTTCGAGGCTAAAGAGACGACCTGCCAAGTTTTCTGTTCTGGATGCCTGTACAATCTGCGCGATCGCTTCCGTCACGCGATCGCAGTCCTCCAGATGAATACACTTTAAATAAGCTTCATAAGTGCTACCAAAGGAACCAGGTGGGAAACCTAATAAAGATTCCGCATTTGCCGACCAGGTTAGCTGACCCGTCTGCCTCTCCCACTCCCAAACTCCCATACTGGCAGCATTCAGAGCAAGCCCCAGCCTGGTTTCGCTTTGTTGTAACGCCGCTTGTGACTGTTGTTCAGCGAGCTGGCGCTCGGTAATATCTGTATGAAAAACCAGAAACTGAGTCAGTTCACCAGTGGCGTCCCAGACAGGAGCAACAATTAGCTCATTCCAAAAAGGCGTGCCATCTTTGCGATAATTCTTTAACACTACCTGGCACTCTTGCCCTAACTGCAAGGCTTGGTGAATTTGCTCAATCGCATCCTGGTCAGTATCGATTCCTTGCAAAAAAAAGCAGTTGCGTCCGATGACTTCTGCTGAAGCATAGCCCGTTATCTTCTCAAAAGCCGGATTGCAATAGGCTATAGAAGGATTGGGGGTACGAGCATCCACAATCACAAGACCCACAGGCATGGTTGCGAGGATGCGATCGCATAACCCTCCCGCTTCCCCGTGCCGCTCGATAGTGTGAAACTTCTTGCCTACCTTGCCTTGCTGGCTTGCCATTGCAGTTGCAGCTCTCAGAAGTAATTAGTAGCGAATATTAAGCCTCGGTTTCTTACCGTACACGAATCTTAACTTCTCTCTAATATACCTAATGACGTATTTCTCCGGTGTGATGCAATATACAAACTTCAGTGCTATTTAGTCTGAGTTTCTACCTGAGGTGGTCGGAACAGATTAATCTCTACGCGCCAGATAATCTTTAAAAAACATTGGTCTAATTTCTAACGACGACCGTGGCGCTGTTCTAAAATCTTCTGTTTTACAATCTTCTGTTAAGTCCCGCTCCAGATGACAGCGATTCCAGCCACGGCTTTATCACTGACTGAATCTACACTTTAAGCGGCATCCACATTGCCCCCAGTCAGTACCGGGTTAAGTCAGTACTGGGTTAGTTGGGTGATTTATTATGCCCGATCTCATTCCGCATTCGGCAATTGTCGCCGACATTGAATGCAGGTTCTAGGTGGACACTAATGCCTGAAAATACGGTAATTTCCTACGGTAAATCTTTGTTCGCAGTCTCTTGAGCTTGTGTATCGGGTTGCTCGGTCATAGGACTGTGCCTGATTCATACTGCCTTCTCGGCGAAAGACCCAACTGATAAATTTATCTAAATTCTCAAACTCAAATAAGAATCTCAAATAAGAATAAAGGGGTGCGCTCATTTAAGCAAATAACGACTCGCTATTCGCAATTTAAAATTGTCCGCACCCCGCAAAAATTACGGTGATTAAATTTCAGCATAGCGATTTACTGGTAAGTAAACCTATGACTTTGGAGCGAATTCAAAACAAATAGATATATCACCTAGGAGCGAAGCAGACCGTTAGAGGGAATACATAGGCTTAAAGTCAAGACTTAGACTCTAGCGCTGAGTTGTTAGGGAAAGCAAAAGGAGGGGAAAATGACGCATCACGGCAATCATGACGATGAGATCATCACGGGAACCGCAGACGAACACTACAACCTGATCAGCGTGCTATACCATGCCCTAGAGGGTGCCAGTACCTACGAAATTTATATTCAGGATGCTGAGGAAGCTGGAGATGATGAACTCGTAGAGTTCTTCCAGCAACTAGAAGAAGAAGAATCTCAACGCGCCGAACGGGCGAAAGAATTGCTTGCCAAGCGGATTGCTCCGCAGGGGGCAGTTGCTAGATAGCGATCGCAAAAACTAGCTCAGGTTTATTTCCCCCTTTAAATTCTTGAGAGAATTCGTGGTTGAAGCAGCCACGAATTCCCTAGTTTGCATGAGTAAAAAGCGTGCAAATTAAAATAGCATGCAATTACGGCGCGAACTTCATGGAGTAAGGAGCGTACTTTTTTTAGAAAGATTCAACGCTTTGGCAAGTCATTAAGAGAGCGAAGCGTGAAAGTTGGAAAGATTTAAGAGGTCAATAGTGAAATACGAGCAGTTCATTAAACAGGTTCAAAGCGTTGCCCAACTGAGCCACCGTCAGGAAGCAGAACGTGCCACTCGTGCCACGCTGGAAACACTGAAAGAACGCATCGTTGGAGACGAGGCAAAAGACCTAGCTTCACAACTGCCAGCAGAACTACAAGAGTGTCTGCGTGGGCGAGAGGGCGAAAACGGTCAATTTTTCTCGCTGCAA
The DNA here is from genome assembly GCF_039961875.1 of Trichocoleus sp. ST-U2. Classification (NCBI taxonomy): domain Bacteria; kingdom Bacillati; phylum Cyanobacteriota; class Cyanophyceae; order Leptolyngbyales; family Trichocoleusaceae; genus Trichocoleus; species Trichocoleus sp. ST-U2. The sequence goes on from NZ_JAMPJY010000024.1 coordinate 52,001, forward strand.
GAGTTTTACCAGCGCGTCAGCGAAAAAGAGGGAACCGATCCTAGCGATGCTGCAACTCATGTTCGAGCGGTGTTCGCAGTGCTGCAAAAAGCCGTAACGCCTGGTGAGTTTGCAGATGTCCGCGCTAATTTTTCAGAAGATGACGCAGAGCTATTTCTTACCGGAACCTCATTGAGTGAAGTTCCCAGTTCGTAAGAATTTTAAAGGTAAAACTCCAAAGGAGTTTTACTTTTTCTCGCGATCGCTCAAAATTTTTTTCCTTGCAAAATTTTCATAAAAAAGGAGATTCCATGACACAGCAAAATAATAACGGCAGCAAGAAGCGAGTTGCCATCTTAATCGAAAATGGGGTTGAAGATTCTGAATTTCAAGTCCCTTATAAAGCCTTGCAAATGGCGGGAATGGAGGTCGTTGTCCTCGGTTCTCGGATGAACGAGAATTATGTCGGTAAACAAGGCAAATTGTCCCAGAAACCGGATGGCACCACGACAGAAGCCGTGGCTCTCGATTTCGATGCAGTCATTATCCCCGGCGGCATCGCTCCGGATATGATGCGGACGAACCCCAACACCGTCAACTTTGTAAAAGACGCATTCGAGCATGGGAAATTGGTGGCTGCCGTTTGCCACGGACCACAAGTTCTGATTGAAGCTGATTTGCTTAGAGGTAAGCAAGCGACGGGCTTCTTCTCTATCCGCACAGACATTATCAATGCCGGTGCCCATTATGTGGATGAGCCGGTCGTGGTTGACGGCAACCTGATCACCTCGCGTCAACCGGGTGATTTGGCAATTTTTACCACTGCAATTCTCAGCCGTCTCGGTTACGGTGGCAAAGAAGCTGCATTACCCCATGAAAGCGATATCACCGCTGAATGGTGGAAACTGGCTGATTCTTGGGGCGGTTCCACCAAGGGCGATATTGCCAAAGGTTTGAATACGGCGCTGGCTGGCGAACGTTATTCGCAAGAAGCGTTTGGGCAGTATGCCGAGAAAAGCACAGATGCAGAATTGACCTCGATGCTGCAAGACATGATCAAAAATAAGCAGCATCACATTCAAATGCTGGAAGAACGGCTGAATGCTCTGGGAGAAAGCCCCTCGATTCCGGCACAAGCTGCTGACAAATATGCCAAGTTCAAAGCTTCTCTGCAAGGCAGTGACGACACCGATCTTTTGCGTCGCAGCATGGGCGACTTGCAAACCGGCGTTGTCGATATTAACAACTTGCGGATGAAATTTACCGATCCGATTACTACCGCCATTCTCACCGAGATTGAAGTGGATTTGTCGAAGTACGAACAGTGTTTGGCGGCACTCTATAAATCTCGGATGGCAGGTCAGGAAGTGAAGCCTGCGAAGCCGACGACTGGTGTTTCCGTCAAGATGTAAGTTTTGAGTGCCAAGTAAGGTGGGCATTGCTCACCTTATTTAATTGCTAATCGCTTCAACACTCAAAACGTTTCTTCAGGAGATGTCCGGAATGAGCATGAGTAGAAAACTGGAAGGCAAAGTTGCCATTATCACGGGTGCAGGGACTGGAATCGGCGAAGCGATCGCGCACAAATTCGCCAAAGAAGGTGCCAAAGTCGTTGTCAATGGACTCCCTAGCGATCCGCTGGATGAAGTTGCACAAGCAATTCAGCACTATGGTGCAGAAGCGATCGCTTACGCGGGGGATATCTCGGAAGAATCCCACGCGAAAGCTTGTGTTCAAGCCGCTATTGACTATTACGGGCGTCTGGACATTTTGGTGAATAATGCGGGTGTCTTTTTAGTAACGGCGGAGACTCAAGACTACCCCATTGATGTTTTTGACCAGACGATCCGGATGAACATCCGTTCCGCCTTCCTGATGACCAAGTACGCTCTACCGCACCTCCAAAAAACACGCGGAAACATTGTCTCTGCCGGGTCTGAGGCTGGTTTTAACGGACTGGCGCGAAACACCCCCTACGGGGGTACTAAAGGCTGGATGCATTCCTTTATGAAAGGGGTGGCGGTTGAGCAAGCTCAATACGGTGTTCGCGCTAACTGTGTCTGTCCCGGTGCCATTGATACCGCTTGGACGCACAAAGAAACCGGGCCGATGGATGCTCAGATGGAGAAAATGCTGATTAATGCAACTCCAATGGCTCGACGCGGCACGCCAGAGGAAATGGCAAACGTCTATGCCTTTATTGCTTCGGATGAAGCGAGTTACGTCACGGGGGCATTGTGGCTGGCAGATGGTGGCATCACAGTGGCGAAAGGAGCCATCGGCGAGCAGACGCCAGAATCGTTGCGTGCTGAACCGCAAGGAGAACTGCGTCTAGATCATGCCACAGAAGGGCTAGAACACAAACAAGTCCAAACGATTAGTTAAGCGCCTAAGAAATTAATATTACTCAGCAAATCATCAATTACCGTTTGAGGAAAATAGAACATGACATCCAAAGATATCGTCCCCAGCGGTCAGAATGAACCCAGCAATGTCGGCGATAAGGAGCGTTGGGGATCGTTACTCGGCGGCGGCGCACTTGTACTGATGGGTTTAAAGCAACGATCTCTTCGGGGAGCGTTAATGGCGATCGCGGGTGGTGGTCTAATTTATCACAGTGCGACCGCAGAAAAAGGTATCCAAGACACCATACAGGAAAAAGCAGGGATGAACCAAAGCATCAAAGTTGAAAAGACCGTCACGATCAATAAACCAGCAGATGAACTTTATCGCTTTTGGCATAATTTTGAAAACTTGCCTAATTTCATGAAGCATCTGAAATCGGTAACGGTCGTCAACGAGCGGCGATCGCACTGGGTTGCCAATGCGCCAATGGGTGCAAGTGTGGAATGGGATGCAGATATTATCAACGAGAAAGAAAACGAGTTAATCGCTTGGGCTTCGACGGAAGGAGCAGACGTTGAGAATGCAGGGTTTGTGCGCTTTTCACCTGCGCCTGCGAATCGGGGTACGGAAGTAAAAGTCGTCATTGAATATAACCCGCCGGGTGGTGCTGTCGGTGCTGCGATCGCTAAACTTTTTGGCGAAGAACCAGAACAACAAGTTGGCGATGATTTACGCCGTTTCAAAATGATTATGGAAGCGGGTGAAATTGCGACAACAGAAGGTCAACCTTCTGGAAGAAGTTAAGAATTTTATTTCGTGGGATTCTTAGTTAAGAAGAGAGAAAACTGAAGAATAGGTTTTCCTCAAACCAAAAATGAACAACGGAGGTTGAAATGAATCAAGGAATTAATCGTTTGCAAAAAATTTGTTTGCGTTTGGCTAGTGTCGTTCTAGCAGCGATCGCATTTTTAGTAATTCCGACTTTTACCTACAGCACATCGTTCCAAGCACAAGCTCAAACCCTGGTTGCTGACAACTTAGATTTTAATAAAACCAGCAACGCTCAGATCAAAAAAGCGATTGACATGGCTGAAGACCATGTTGGGGACAGAGATGGAATCGGCAATACTGGCTTGAAGAACCTCAAAAAGCTGGGAGAAAATATTCCCGAAACTGCCGATGTGATTGTCCGCCAAAGATTTGATAACGATCAACCTGGTGACGTGGGCGACCCAAGTATTGTTCAAGACAAAAATGAGCAGGGAGTCGCCAAGACTAAGAATCGGGCACCTAGATAATTCGGCTTTTCGCTCAATTCGGGTTGAGAAGTTAAGCGACTGACTGCATTACCTGAGACAGGGATGTGAGAAACCCCGTCCTGCGGATACACAAGGGCGGGGTAATTAATAAAAGGATAAACAACATCAATGAAAGCAGTATGTTGGTACGGTGCCACCGATGTGCGGGTTGAAACCGTACCCGATCCCAAAATTCTCAATCCGCGCGACGCCATTCTCAAAATTACTTCGACGGCAATTTGTGGCTCCGATTTGCACATTTATGACGGCTACATTCCGACGATGCAACCGGGTGACATTATCGGTCACGAATTCATGGGAGAAATCGTCGAAGTTGGTAGCAAAGTAACCAATTTAAAACCAGGCGATCGCGTTGTCGTTCCTTCCACTATCGGATGCGGTCACTGTCACTATTGCAACCATGATATGTGGTCGCTGTGCGACAACTCCAACCCGAACGCTTGGATGGAAGAAAAGCTCTTCGGTAACGTCACTTCGGCAATTTACGGTTACTCTCACTTATTCGGCGGCTATGCAGGCGCGCAAGCCGAATATATCCGCGTTCCCTTCGCGGATGTGGGTGTCGTCAAGGTTCCCGCAGAAATTCCCGACGAGAAATTATTGTTTATCTCCGATGCCATTCCCACCGGATTTATGGGCGCGGAGTTATGCGATATTCAGCCAGGAGATACTGTTGCCGTCTGGGGTTGCGGCGCTGTCGGACAGTTCGCCATGATTAGCGCCTATATGCTGGGTGCCGAGAGAGTGATCGGTATCGACCGTTTTCCCGAACGTCTCCAAATGGCGAGGGAACACGCAAAAGCGGAAACGATTAACTACGAAGAAGTTGATGCTGGCGAAGCGCTGAAAGAAATGACTGGCGGACGGGGTCCCGACTGCTGCATTGACGCGGTGGGATTAGAAGCGCACGGCATGGGGGTTGAAGGAGTTTACGACAAAGCGAAGCAAGCAGTCCGGCTGGAAACAGACCGTCCCCACGTCCTGCGGCAAATGATGGTCGCTTGTCGTAAAGGCGGCACGCTCTCAATCATGGGTGTTTACGGTGGCTTTGTGGATAAACTGCCCTTTGGTGCTGCTTTCAACAAAGGCTTGACCTTCAGGATGGGGCAAATGCACGGGCAAAAGTATATGCAGATGTTGCTGGACAAAGTTTTGAAGGGCGAACTCGATCCATCCTTCGTTGTCACCCATCAGTTACCCCTAGCAGAAGCCAAGAATGGCTACGAAATGTTTAAGCACAAAGAAGATAAGTGTATCAAGGTTGTGCTGAAACCTTGAAGTTAGTAATTGGGAAGAAAGATTAACCGATTACGAATCATCAAATAATAAACTGGAGTGTTTTCATGAATCAAGTAATTTCTTTTCTACAAAGTATTCGTCTGCGCCAGATTGCTACTGCGTTTCTGGTAAGTGCTGCATTTTTGGTGATGCAAGCTTTTGGTTCCGGGACTCCTCTACAAGCCCTTGCGAATAACACGACATTGACACCAGAAACCAACGCTTACCAAGTGCCAGGGTCTAATGGTTCGATCAATGCTAGGACTGAAACGCTAAAAGACCAGACTGAAGATACAGGCAGTAGTTTGTTGGATAAAATTGGAGATGCTGCTGAAAATGTCAAGGAAAAGCTGAATCTTGACGAGCCGACGCCTCCAAGTACCAAAAAGTTTTTCAATCAGATTCAAGATAAAGCTGATGATGTAGTTGGTAAGACAGTTCAAGGGACGCAGGAAGGTTTCAACGACGCGGCGAATAACCTGAGCAGCCCATCTTACTCAAAATAATCTGTAATCCAGCGTGCAAATTGTCCCCCCTTAACGAGGGGGGATAGTGGAACAACGGATAATTATTTGCTTGACATTTCGCTCCTCCTAACCTCCTTAACCAGGAGAACTCGCAAAGACAAAGATTTCCCTAGAGTGTATGTGTAGTTATTAGTCATCAATAAATTGTTCTTAGTAATTGATAATGACTAATAATGAATCGGAAATAACCCATAAATAATGACGAATGACTTAAGGAGAAAAATTTAATGAAAGCTGTTTGTTGGCATGGAAACAACGATGTGCGGGTAGATAATGTACCCGATCCAAAAATTCTTAACCCGCGCGATGCCATCGTCAAAATTACGTCAACAGCAATTTGCGGCTCCGATTTGCATATTTACGATGGTTTCATCCCGACAATGCAAGCGGGCGATATCCTCGGTCATGAATTTATGGGGGAAGTGGTTGAACTTGGCAGCGCCGTCAAGAATGTGAAAATAGGCGATCGCGTCGTTGTCCCTTTCACTATCGCCTGCGGTAACTGCCTATTCTGCAACCGCGATTTGTGGTCGCTGTGCGATAACTCCAACCCGAACGGCTGGATGGCTGAACAGATGTACGGTCATTCGCCATCAGGACTTTTCGGCTACTCCCACTTGTTCGGCGGCTATGCTGGAGGTCAAGCGGAGTATGCGCGGGTGCCTTTTGCCGATGTCGGTTTGTTCAAAATTCCCGATGGATTGACAGACGATCAGGTACTGTTCCTAACGGATATTTTCCCGACCGGCTACATGGCAGCGGAAAATTGCAACATTAAACCGGGCGATATTGTAGCTGTCTGGGGCTGTGGGCCAGTCGGACAGTTCGCAATCAAAAGTGCCTTCATGCTAGGTGCCCATCGCGTTATCGCTATCGACCGCATTCCCGAACGCTTACAAATGGCTAAAGAACAATGCGGGGCAGAAATTCTCAACTATGAAGAACTCGATGTCGGCGAAGCACTCAAAGAGATGACTGGCGGACGCGGGCCAGATTCTTGTCTGGATGCCGTCGGCATGGAAGCACACGGTACCGGGCCGGATGCTTTTTACGATAAAGTCAAGCAAGCCGTGCGAATGGAAACCGATCGCCCCACCGCCCTGAGGCAAGTCATTGTCGCTTGTAGCAAGGGTGGTCATGTATCGCTAGCGGGTGTTTACGGTGGATTCCTCGACAAGATTCCAATGGGCGCTGCTTTCAACAAAGGCTTGACGTTCAAGATGGGACAAACACACGTCCATAGATACTTGAAACCGTTGTTGGAACATATCCAAAATGGCGATATCGATCCCTCTTTCGTCATCACACACCGCTTGCCTTTAGAAGAGGCGAAACACGGTTACGAAATTTTCAAAAATAAAAAAGACAACTGCATCAAAGTTGTACTAAAACCATAAGGTCAAACTATGGAACTTGACCGCTCTGATCGGGGTGAAAACACCGTCAAGATTAATAATTTGCTTGCAGAAGTTTATCACTTGGTTGAAAAACTTGAACAAGAGGCAGAAGAAAATCGCCAGCGTTTCCAACAAGAGTTAGAAGCTGGCGAGATTCTTACTGCTGAAAGTCAATCTTTTGGACAGAAATAGGTGTTTTGTTAGTTCTGTGGTCGAGATGTCAATGGGTTGCGTCTCGTCAGTGAATTGAAACCATGAATGCCATCTAATATAAGAGGGGGTATCAGCAGTCTGCTAGGACGTCACGGCTGGACGTTGGCGTTGCAGGAGTGTTGACGAAGCATTCAGTCAGTAGTGCTGACACCGTGAAGTATCTGGAGAGAGACGTGGGAAAACTGGGTTGGCGATCGCTTCCAATTCTTTTAAGCCTTGTGGTGACAATTCCCTTTGCATCATCCGGTCGGGCGCTATCCGCACAAGAACCCACACAGAAACTTGCTGAGAAACCTGCTGAGAAAACGATTGGCAACATTGAATCAGTTGCCTCCTTTAATGGGCCGATGCTTACTGGCGTCACCGTGTCTCAGGACGGTCGAATTTTCGTGAATTTCCCTCGCTGGGGAGACAATGTAGAATTTACCGTTGCTGAGTTAAAAAACGGGACGGCGGTGGCTTATCCCAATGCCGAAATTAACCGCCCAAATCCTAGCAACCAAGCTGAATCGTTGATTTCGGTTCAAAGTGTCGTCGTCGATCCGCAAAACCGCCTGTGGATTTTAGATACCGGGAGTCCCCAATTTTCCCCCACTTCCTACGGGGGGCCAAAATTAATTGGGATTGACCTAAAGCAAAATCGGATTATCAAAACAATTCTATTTCCCCAGGATGTAGCGCTGCCAACGACTTACTTAAACGATGTCAGATTTGACTTGCGGCGCGGCAAAGCTGGAATGGCATTCATCACCGATTCTTCTAGTTCTGGGCCAAATGCAATTATTGTTGTAGACCTGGCTTCTGGCAAAAGCTGGCGACGGCTGAACAATCACCCCTCCACCAAAGCCGAACCAAATTTTTTGCCTAGCGTCGAAGGACAACCGTTGATGATGCGATCGCCTAATCAACCACCCAGCTATATCAAAGTAGGTGCAGACGGGATTGCGATTAGTGCTAATGGCGATCGCTTATTTTACTGCCCTCTGGCAGGTCGCCGTTTATACAGTGTCAGCGTTGATGCTTTAGCAAACGAGCAATTAACAGAGTCGCAAGTAGCAGCAACCGTGGTGGATCTCGGCGATAAAAGTGGTGCTTCAGATGGACTGGAATCAGATGCTGAAAACCGCGTTTACCTGACGAACTACGAACACAATTCCATTCTTCGCCGCCTACCGGATGGAATGTATGAAACGCTCGTTCACGATCCTCGCGTTTTGTGGCCCGATACGCTTTCTGTAGCATCAGACGGCTATCTCTATTTCACTGCCAATCAACTGCATCGCCAACCAAATTTTCATGGCGGCAGAGATTTAAGAGAAAAGCCCTACAGTCTATTCCGAGTCCGCATTGATGGGAATCCGATCTTGCTCCGCTAAGAGCATTTAAACAACATATCTCAACAAGGAAGCAGCAAATATGACAGATACAACTGTGATGAAAGTAGATTCTACCAATTCCCCCAAAGGGGAAATGGGTCAAAAGTATCTCGCATCAGGCAAAACCATCTCGATGCGCCTTTGGGAAAACGAGCAACCCAACGAACCAAAGGAACCAACTGCGCGAGAATATGAGACGGTTGGTTATGTCATCAACGGTCGCGCTGAATTGCACCTGGAAGGTCAAAGTATTTTGTTAGAACCCGGTAATTCTTGGACTGTACCAAAAGGTGCATCCCACACCTATAAAATTCTGGAGCCTTTCACGGCAGTTGAGGCAACTTCTCCACCCGCCCAAGTTCACGGGCGCGACGAAGCTTAATCCGACATGAATTAAGCAAAAATACTTAAATACTGCTAATAAAAAAACCGTCTTTTTGATGAAGACGGTTTTTTTATTAACACAAACTTTTAAGAATGAACTTGATACAAAATAATTGGTAATTCGTCATTAAATAGGCACATAAATCAAGAATAAATTTACCAAAATAAACTTAAAACTGTCCTTCTACAGGAAGAGGCAAGACCTTGATTTAAATAGTTTCCTATAGGAGTAGAGAGCATAAGTTTTGCAATTGAAATTTCGATATTTAGCAAATTGCTAAATATCAATTTGCACCATTTTTCTGTTGTTCTGATAGTAAAAAGAATTCGGAGTTTTTGAATGTTTTACCATAAAAAGCAACTTCAGTATTTCACTCCGCCACAAAACCCCGATCCGGTCTACGCCATGAAGATTCAGGAACTCATCGGCGGCACTTTTGGCGAGATGACCGTGATGATGCAGTACCTATTTCAGGGATGGAACTGTCGAGGGCCTGCTAAGTACCGCGATATGCTACTGGACATTGGTACCGAAGAAATCGGTCACGTTGAGATGCTTGCCACGATGATCGCCCATCTGCTGGACAAAGCGCCTCTAAAAGTCCAAGAGGAAGGTGCCGCAGATCGGCTAGTCGGCGCGGTTATGGGCGGTTCTAACGTGCGGAATGAGATTATGGCAGCAGCGATGAACCCGCAGCACGCCATTGTCTCCGGCTTGGGTGCGACGCCCTCTGACAGCGTTGGCTACCCTTGGAACGGTCGCTTTATCGTCGCCAGCGGTAATTTGTTAGCAGATTTCCGCTCTAATCTCCACGCCGAGTCGCAAGGTCGCTTGCAGGCGGTGCGAATGTATGAAATGTCAGACGACCCAGGCGTGAAAGATACCTTGAGTTTCATGATCGCCCGCGACACCATGCACCAAAACCAGTGGTTGGCAGCGATTGAGGATATCGTAGACTCCGGACTGGACGACACTCCGGTTCCGAGTTCCTTCCCGCTGGAATTGGAGAAGCGGGAGTATGCCTATCAGTTCTGGAATCACTCTGACGGTACTGAAAGTGCTGAAGGACGTTGGGCAAAGGGCAAATCAATGGACGGCAAAGGCGAGTTTGAGTATGTAGAGAATCCACAACCGTTAGGGCCAGAACCGACACCTCCGCCGGCTGAACCAAAGTTGCACGGTACCCCAGGTTTTGAAAAGGCACGACACACCTAATAAATAACTGCTGAGAATTAGTTCGCCTGCGTGTTGGCTAATTCTCAACCAAAACCTAATCGATGCTATTGCAGCAAGGTATCAACACACCTGTATTTTTGCAGGTGTGTAACGCGATCGCTCTCTACGCCACCCTACTTGATGGAGAGCGATCGCTTCCTACTTTTTTTCGCTCAAGCGATCGCTTCGCTCTCTACCCCACCATATTTAAAAGCTGTACGCAGTGTTTGACAGGCTCACCTTCTGCTCTGGCAAAGTCGTCCGGGTTTTCACTCTTTCGCTGTTCTGGTGCCGGATTATCTTTTCCAGTTTCAGGTCGCCATATTTAGCATAGAGCTGTTCGATCTCTTCATTCATCTGGTCGCACTCGGTTTGTAGCCGCTGATTTTGATGGCGTAACTGTTGAATTGCTTCCTTATGTTCTTGACAAGCTATCAGGTATGTTTGGCGAGAGTTTGCCAGTTCATCCTGTAGCCGCTGATTTTCCTGTTTTAGCTGCTCTAATTCCTTGGATTCAACCAAGATTTTCAAATGAACTTCTTTGGGAGCGCTTTGTTGAGTGCAAATCCTTTGATTCTTCTCAAGCTCTAGCCGAGAATTTGCCAGTTCATCTTGTAACCGCTGATTTTCCTGTCTCAGCTGCTCCAATTCTGTTAAATGAACCTCTTTGGCAGCACTTTGTTGAGTGCAAATACGTTGATTCTTCTCAAGCTCTAGGCGAGAGTTTGTTAGTTCGTCCTGTAACCGCTGAATTTCCTGTTTCAGATGGTGTACTTCCTGAGATTCACCAGGCAAATTTAAATGGACTTCTTGTATATAACTTTGCTGGCTGGAAGGACTATCATTTTTCGCAGTTTGTAGCAATTGCAACCCAATTTCTCTGAGTCGCACCAACGTTAAATCTTTGCTAAGCCCGATGTAACAGTGATATAGTTCGCCATTTACTTTCTTGTAGGCGTACCAAAAATCTCCATCGGTTTTAGTTTCTTTGCTAGCGATGAAATCAGATGTACGTTGATCGACTGGCTCAAATTTAAATGACTTAGAACTTGGTAAATTTAGCCATTGGAACCATTGCTCAGAATCCAGATGAATGTCTTCGAGTCGTTCACCCCGTCGTGGATCTTCTACCCAAAATTCTAATGTTGCCCTCTCGGTGAATGACCAAACCTTTGGTGTTTTAGCCGCCATGATTAAGTTACACAGATAAATTATTCGCAAAAGTAACAAGTTTCAGCATTTTCCCTGGTATCCCATGTAACTTTTCTTTTATTAGAGGTTAAAATTTTACGGTATCGCTGTTGCGATAAACGTATTGTTACTGAACCTCTTCAATGCACCCTACTTGTTTTCTAAGTAAATATACAAGGAATTTTCACTGACGAAGATTTTTTAATATTAAGTTTATACAATCTTTAAAATAGTCAGGAGTATTCTTGACACAATCTTCATAATTAGGAGCAGCCTGTAAGTTACTAAGGACAAGCTGCTATGTCTAGACTTGCAGGTATGCAAGCCCAAAAAAGAATCCCTCTTTTGGAGGAGAGAGGTGAAACGAAACGGCTGACTAACAAATTCCCTATGGGTTGGGTTGAGGTGCGTGTAACCCAAATGCAGCAAACGCTCGCTTTGTTTTTTCTCTCACACAGAGCCGACCTACGGCTGCTAGGCTGTCTCATAAGCACTTGATACAAGTACAAGCGTGGGATGAAAGCTGGACTTCCTAAAAGAATTCCGTGGGATTTTTATTCGGAAAAGTTGCACATCGCGTTAGTTTAATTAAAAAAATGTAGCTGAATCTCTAGATTAGATGTTTTGGCATTTTCTGTAAAATTTAAAATTACCAAATATCAGCGTTTTTTGCCTCGAAGGGGACTCTCTATCCCTAAAAATTAATTCAACTACTTAAATAATTTAAATTTCAGCCTAAAGATAGGTGAAGAAAAACCTTATGAGCTGCAATTGTGAAAAGAGTTCTGAAAAATCGACCACAACTCGATCCCAGCTCCTTCTCTAGAGTGAGACTCGATGGTAATGCTCCCCCCATGAAAGAGGAAGATAAAACTAAAAGTGAACTCATCGCTGAATTAGTAGCACTCCGCCAACGAGTTGCGGAGTTAGAGAAACGAGAAAATCAATATCAGCACTCAGAGAAGGCTTTGCGGTTAAACGAAGAGCGCTTCCTGATGTTGCTGGAAAACATGAAAGACTATGCAATTTTTTTCCTCGATCCCGACGGGCGTGTTATCAAGTGGGGAGCAGGGGCAGAAAGCATTTTAGGCTATCAGGAAGCAGAGATTTTGGGCAAATCTGGCTCCATAATTTTTACACCTGAAGATCGCGATCGCGGCGAAGACAGGAAAGAACGGGTAAAGGCATTAACGGAAGGTCGGGCTGAGAACGAACGCTGGCACGTCCGGAAGGATGGCAGCCGTTTCTGGGGCAGTGGCATTGTCACGTCTTTACGCGATGAGAGCGGACAGGTGCAAGGGTTGGCTAAAATCATGCGCGACTTCACGGAGCGCAAGCAAGCTGAAGAGGAACGGACTCGGTTACTTGCCCGCGCACAGGAGGCACGCACTCAGGCTGAATCAGCCAACCGGATGAAAGACGAGTTCCTGGCGACTCTTTCTCACGAACTGCGATCGCCCCTCAATGCGATGCTGGGGTGGACGAGTCTTCTCCGCACCCGAAAATTTGACGCGGCGACGACCGCTCGTGCTATCGAAACGATTGAGCGAAATGCCAAGGCGCAAGCACGTTTGATTGAGGATCTGCTGGATGTTTCGCGGATTATTCGAGGTCAACTCCGTCTCACAGTTCGCCCACTGGAACTGATTCCAGTCATTGAGTCAGCCATTAATACGGTACGTCCAGCAGCAGATGCCAAGAATATTCAAGTTCATCTGCTGCTGGATACTTTTGTGGGTTCAATTTCAGGAGATCCAGACCGCTTGCAGCAAATAATCTGGAATCTGCTCACCAACGCGATTAAGTTCACGCCCGAAGGCGGACGAGTTCAAGTTTACCTTCGAGGCGATCGCTCCCACGCCGAGATTTCAGTTAGGGATACGGGTGAGGGCATCAGTCCTGACTTTCTGCCTTACGTGTTTGACCGCTTTCGCCAAGCTGATAACTCTATCACCAGGTCTTATACAGGATTAGGGCTGGGATTGGCAATTGTCCGCCACTTGGTGGAACTACACGGAGGAACCGTGCGTGCTGAGAGTCCCGGAGAGGGGCAAGGGTCAACATTTATCGTGAAGTTGCCGCTTCTCAACAGTGCTGGGGTGAAAAAGAGGACTGAGGAAGAGGAATCTTTATGCAGTTCTCAATCTTCAGCACTCAATCCTCAAGAAAGTCCTCCCACCCTTTGGGAAAGTCCTCTTGATGGCTTGCAGATCCTTGTTGTTGATGATGAAGCTGATGCCCGTGAGTTGCTCAAGAGCATCCTAGAACAGTATGGAGCAGAAGCGATCGCTGCCGCCTCAGCCGAGGAAGCGATCGGAACTATCCAACAGTCAAAGCCAGATTTACTCATCAGTGACATTGGGATGCCAAACGAGGACGGCTACAGTCTAATTCGCCGGGTGAGGGCGCTAGAGGCGGAAAAAGGACAAATTCCATCTGTGGCGTTGACGGCTTATGTCAGAGTAGACGACCAAAAAGCAGCCCTTTCGGCAGGTTTTCAATCTCATGTCGCTAAACCCATTGATCCCACTGAGTTAATTGCGGTCGTCGCGTCCCTTGTCGGACGGACTGGAAATGTCTAATTTCATCGCTAGCAGCAAAAGTTTTAAATACCCAAAATACCAAAAACGAGCGTAAGTGTAGCGAATCCTCTTAGCTTTTAGTTTCCTCTCCAGTGGTATGAGATAGACGCAAAGACGGTATATCATCACGAGTGCGACTTCGGATATAAGCAAGGAGAGGGACGTAAATTTATCCTAAATTTTGCTTTCTTTAAAATGGTTCAGCAATTAGGAGAAACTTTTAAATGAAAGAGAATAGGATTACTCGAAAGCATCTGGTTTATAGTCTGCTAACGGGTCTGCTGATCGGCGCGATCGCTGGTACGCCGATCGGCTGGTTTACTCATCGTGCCTATGCTGAGCAACGTTTGGCTAAGAATTTAATTTGCCGAGAGCAACATCGAAATGAGCCTGTAGCGGTTGTGGAATCTATCTGCGGCTCAAGATTCTAAAGTTTTCTAATAATTGTCTTTGTGGGTGCGATCGCGCCCTTTTTTATTGCATCTAAAAGGATGCGATCGCATCCTGCTAATTTTCGCAGATTTGGATTTTTGCAGAGGATGCGATCGCCTACAATAATCAGTTAACAGATTTATAGCGGTTCTCGGTTATGTGAGGTACATTCTCAAAACTGGAAAGCTTGATAATAGTGAATTTTTGCGTACCTCACTCCTGTAAAAAACGCTATACCTAAAGTTAATTATTATTAACCCCCCTTTTTAAGGGGGGCAGGGGGGATCAAATCTATATGGCTAGCGAGCAAAACTTCAATAAAACAGATTTTCATCTACCCTACAATCCACAACTTGTACCACGAGCAAAAGAACTCCGCCAAAACATGACGCAAGCCGAGAAAAAACTTTGGTACGGCTACTTGAAAACTTTTAAGTTTCGGGTTTTGAGGCAGAGACCAATTGGTAACTTTATTGTTGATTTTTACTGTGCTGAGTTGAAGTTAGTTATAGAAGTTGATGGAAATAGTCATTTTACAGAGGAAGGACAAAATTATGACATGGAAAGAACACAAGTATTAGAAGGCTATGGGCTAAAAGTGATGAAATTTAATAATAGTGAAGTGCTGAGTAATTTGGAAGGTGTCTGTGGGCAGATAGAGGGGTTGATCCCCCCAACCCCCTTAATAAGGAGGGCTTAAGAGTCTAAGGAGTTGAGAGATCGAGCAATATTTTAGTAATCATACTTATTAATGTTGACTTATAAGCAAGCGCCAAGGGAATCTCTCAAAATAGCGATTGCATCTGGGATTAGCCTATTTGAAGAGAATGCGATTGCTTGAAACCAGTTAACCTATACCAGATTATTTAGATTGTAGTTTTCAAGTTCTATTCATTGCCATTTCCCGAAGTAATGAACGAAAGTGAAAGTCTCAATAAATGTGTAATATAGCAATTCGTGTCGAAGTTGTAAAATTCTCTTTTTCCTTTCTGGCTCGCCTTGGGACGTCTGGAGTGGTTCGTTTTTGAACGAATCAAATAGGACTGCTATAATTAAACTGTTACAGCTATATTGTTTTTTGGAGAATATTTAATGCAAGGTAGTAATAAAAATCAACCCCTAAGCGAAACTTATTTGAGGCAAGAACGTGAAAAAACCAATGTAAGCATTGAGATTGACGGGTATCCTAAAGATTCATGGGAAGCTCTAAAGTCTGTAGTTCTTCAAAACTCTCCTTCTAACAATAAAATATTTGAAGTTTTAGATAATAATAAGCAAGTAATAAAAGAATTTCCGAGCGCTCAAGCAGCAAGAGAATGGTTAAGTCAAAATAGATACATTTTAAGGTAGTGTATTAAGGTAAGAGGATGTTTGAAAAGTGCTTTTTTAGCGTTATCAGGTTAAATATCCTCTAAATCCCCTTTTTAGGGGGTAATTTAAATGTTTTCCCGCTTTTTAAGGGGGACTAGGATAGATATTTTTTCAAACATACTCTAATAATGGATACTTGCGAGAAATTATTTTCAAGTATTGGGGCAATTTTTAGTTAAAGATTTAACATTTTTTACTAAGCTAAAACATCATAATTTACTGGCTTAACCAAGTTACCTAAGCAGTTTTTTATCGCCTCTTCCTCAAGCTTACCTTTTGCTCTAATTAATTGTTGCCAAGATGTCTACGATACTAACAAAGTGCGATCGCATTCTCCCCTTCACCACTAAAAGGCGATCGCCTAATTTTCTTCTGAGTGAGATCGCTACCTTATCAACAAGTTAGGCAAATCGCCCAAACTTTTGTCAACTTTCGCTTTCTGATTAAAACTAGCCCAGAGCGAAGAAGTAACTGACACGTTCAGTCTCCGATGTTTGGGTTCCAAGCTTCCGTACCAATCAGCAGCAAATCTTCCAGCGTCAGAATACGATTCTCAGTCGGGTGTTCGGGTTTGAGAACATCTAAGAGTATCCACAAAATATCAGGTGCTGGTTTATTTAAGTTTCCATTCTCAATTCTTGAAATGGCTGCAATGCTCACCCCAAGAACTTTAGGCAATGGCTCTCCCAACCCTTCATAGAAGCGAGCCTCATACTCCTTCGTCTGTTCGCTCAACTTGTGGACACTCAAGCCTTTCGCTTCCCGACAGGCTCGTAAGAAGTTGCCCATCTGCCGCAGCCCTTCATCCGTAAACCTTCGTCTCAACGACTCTCTCTTCCTTATTACAGGTAAAACCGCTAGTAATCGCCTTTACTGCCTAAAACTAAGCTATCATGCCCTACTTTGCGACTATTCGTTTCAAGTTAGTAACTTGAATCATTTTATGTTACAATCTATAAAGAGGGTTAAATTTTTAACCTTCCAGTAATCCCCCAACAAAGTAGTATTTCCTGCTCATAGCTGCCGGAAATTAAGCTGGATGAGTGCTGTTTGTGCGAACGATAAGGTTCGCACGCCTGTACCCATCTACCCAATCAAATATCTATGAACAAATCCAAAGCGACAGAAGCACTGCGGGTAGCGCCGGGAATTGCTGCTATCAAAGCAGCACTGAACCAACGCAGCGATCACATCTGCTTTCCTCCATAAACAGCCCATCTGGACTGTCTGGGTTACAGATAAAACACCAATACTAGCTGGCATTTTAGCGCAACCCTATCAATAGATGGGGACTGCACTCGCAAAAGAACGATAGCGATCGCCACACCCTTATCGCCATCCTTCAAAGCACATTCATCAAAAAACCCTAGGTATCATCGGGAAAATTTTATGACCTACTTTAACCAGCTTCACCCTTGGTGCCTAATGCGTCGCGTACCCAAGTTGCAATCCTCGGTTGTTGCTCGTTTTCGCCGCCGCTGTGACGCAGAAGCCCATCAGCGAGTCCTCCAACGCTTGGGTTCAACCGAAAGCTACAACATCGTTTTCGACGTGGCAGCAAAAGCTGCCGAAGTTACGACCTAAATAAAATCACCTCAAAAAACTCTCATCATCACTTCAGTTGATGTATAGAGTTTTATTTTGCTAACAGGATAGAACGCCAGCGTTCTATCCTGTTTTTTCATTAGAGGATTAGCCAACCATCACCGAAGCAGAGTCGCGGCGGACAATTCACTTGATAGAGTTCACGCAACGCTCCTAGATACACTGGACGTTAATTGCGGCACTGGATGCTTGAACCCGACAGCCTGCTCAACAACATCAGCAGCTCGCTTCACGCCGCCTGATTGACGGATAGCCTGTTGGAGCCGAAATGCATTGTTTGAGTAAGAATCCTCCGTAAGCACTCGTTGAATCGCGCCTCGCAACTTAGAAATGCTCAGACCGTCTGAAGGAACCACCTCACCCGTACCTGTCCATTGGATTCGCGCTCCAGTTCCTGGCTGTTCATAGGTGATGGGGATGGCAACCAGAGGAACCCCGTGGCTGAGCGAATCGAGTACTGTGTTCAGTCCCCCGTGCGTGATGGTTAACCTTGTTTTAGAAATCAATTCCATCTGAGGGGCATACTCTACAACCAGCGGCGAACCGGGCATCCTTTCAACCGCTTCTACATTCATCCCACCTCCATAAGAGAGAACCAGTTGAACATCCAGTCCAACGCAAGCTTCTGCAATGCAGGAGAAAATTTCCTGTTTGGTACTCTGCACAGTCCCCAGCGAAGCGTAAATTAGGGGCTGTCCGGTCAACCGTTCATAGGGAAAGGGAATTGTTCGCGGTGACGCATTACGGAATGGCCCAGTGTAATAGAAGTTTTCTGGCAGGTTGGCGCAGGGAAAATCAAAAGCAGCAGGCTGTTGACTGATGTGGGCAAGTCGAGAACAGGAGAGACTGAAGCCTTGTTTCAGGGGCAACTTCCACGCTGCGCGATACTCATTTAGAGCTTTCTGAATCGGCTTGCTATTGCGATCTAATAGGTAATAAGCAGCTAGATTGCGAAGACGCGCCCACCAGGTATTCTGGTAGCTCCAGCCCATAAAAAAGGGGGGAACATCTGCCTGTCGGCGGATAGCTTGGGCGCAGCACACAGTAATAAAAGGGATATTGAGGGATTCAGCTACAACTTCACCCGCTGGTTCAAGCTGATCCACCAGCAGTGCTTCAATCCCCGCCGCTTGAATGGCATCGGGGGCATCTTGGCAGAACATTTCACTCACCTGTTGGCACAAGGTGACTGAATAACGGAGTGACTCTAGACGGCTCAATTGAGCGAGTTGCGCGAAGGACTCCGCAAGAAATCCGGGTCGATAAATCCCCTGCCCAATCGGATAAAAGTTTAGCCCTTCTGAGCGTACAGATGCCTCTAGATCCGGTATTTGCAGGAAAGTGACGCGATGACCGCGTTGTTGCAATTCTCGTCCCAACGCTGCCAAGGGGTTCAAATGACCTGAAAAAGGCGGGCAAATTACACCAAAGTGAGTCATGGGTCGGCTTAGATAGAGTTTTAACAATGAAGCGGTCTATTTAAAGCTCCTGCAAGCACGCCACGCCTAAGGCTCAGACCCTATCCTCATAAAGCGGAGGTAATCTTACTTATTAGCAAGCAATCCTGCTTCTTTTTAGGAAACCCACGGTATGAACGCACTTCTTTTAAGCCTTGTAAGCAAAGACAAGTTCCTGATATCTCTACTGAGGGTTTTGGTTTTAGGTCAGCGTTATCCAGTCAGGGAAAAATACAAAAAGTAATCAACATAAGTAAGCCTCAAGAGCAACCAGTCGGTTAACTGATGATGCTACTTAGGAGATTAAAATCATAAGACTGGGAGCTTCTAAACCAAAATCAATAACAGGAGCGCAGAACCGGATAAAATAGACCTATTGGTTTCGGGTATTAAAAAATTCAGAGAAATAATCCGTTGTTAGCCTGTTAGGAACTAAAGTACCTGCTACTAATTCACTTCTACTTCTAGCTAAAGAATGGTAGTCCTGTTAAGTTAAATTGTAACTTTAAACACCAAAATTATTTGTAAACAAAAATTTACTCAAACTTGTGTAATGTCGGCTTAAGAGGAAGGAATCTGCTCAATATGAATGGCGGCTTGCAAAGTTAACTTACCTGCCACTACATCAATCTGCTGAAATTGCCGTGACATCCCTTTTTTGTCAAAGTCACGCAGGCTTAAAACTTCGCTTACTTGTGCGACCAAAACATCTGTTAGTTGTGGTGGGAGTTCCTTCCCCTCTAAATAATTCACATCTTGGAGGACAATTTCTTGCCCCTCAGCTCCAATAAGAGGTGTGGCTGTGAAGGAAAGTTGCTGAACTTGTCCAGTTTTATCCAGAATTAGCTCGGACTTCAAAGCTATATTGCCGTCTGATAGTAGAGAAAAGTTTACTTTTTGGATATGGATCGCTAGGTTTTTATTCTCAATAAAAATTTGATTCTGGTGCAAATGTTCCTGGAAAAATTCGGATTTGAAAGCATGGGTAAGATTCTCTTCACTGATAACAACGCGAAGTGTTCCTTCAGAAGGCTTGGTTAATTTGATTTTGCCGATTAGGGCAAGACGAGGTTTGACACTAATCCGATTAATTTCTATTTGTAATTCTTCCGAGGGCAAAAAATTTTGTATAACTAGACCATTGATATTAATAGCGATAAAATCAACTTCACCACGGGCAAGTTTGCTTAGATCCGTCTTGATCTGAACTTTTAATTCTTCTACTATTCCCAGTTGGCTTGCCAGCGCCATTTCTGCTAGCTTGTTAAGCGTTTGTTCTCCCAATCCAGCTTTATCTTGAGTCACGCTACTTCTCCTATTGCCCTATCACTGCTCAATCTAGGCAATTCGCTTGAAAAAGTGTATCTACCTGATGACAGAAGCAATGCTAGGGCTACAGTTTTAGCTATCGAATAAGCCGATAAAGTGGTGATGATGGGGTTGTTTAAACCTTTCAGAAATTCATCTGAATCGTAGATTATTAAAGCAGTACCATTCTAGAAATCAGGTCTTTTTGTGAACCTCCTGTGCTGTCAAAACTTGTGATGACAACAAGCGTGGAAAGCCCCCGATCTGCTGGAATGCGGAGCTTTCCACTGCTGACAAAATCATCCTGGGAATGTACTGTATCAACAACACGCGATCGCGATTGTGCTAATTTTGCTAAGAAACCTCCGCTTTTTTGAGTGTAAAAATATACACTCAGGCGGTTCAGCCTCCAGACAGACGAGAGACAGCGTTTGTCGCTTTAAAGTAGCGGAGGTAATTGATAGCTTTGCGAGGCATCGTGCGTTCGATGAAGGTGTTGCCGAAGGTACCGCGCCCATTTTTCCTGCTAGCTTTAGTGGTTGTTGTCATCAGCTTTTTGGCTTTTCAAATTGAGCTAGCGATTCCCGCAACACCTAGCCGCTACAACACCTTGACACCCCTCACGAAGCTTGCACCGCAGGAGATCGGTTCCTATGATGTGTTGGGATATGCGATCGCCAAAGACGAAGCCCAAAGTTTGCTGCAAACGGAGGAAGGGCGCAAGCAACTTTCACTGGAGAATGGGGCAGTTGCGGTTACTGAGGACTTAGTTAACCTGGGACGCAAAGCTTTTTACTCAGAAACTTTTAAAGATCAGGTATTTCAGACCGATGTTGTCGGGGCGCTGAATGGGCCAATCAACCTGGTAACGATGACGAAAGCGATCGCGCGACTGGGAGGAAAACATACCACCAACCTCCAGATTCCCATCGATAAAGATGTCACCATCGGCAGGAGAACTTTTACCGCCGGAACCTTGCTGAACACCGGAATGGACGTGCCTGCTGGTTCAATTCTGCCCTTGGGAATGCGTACCAGCATTGAGAAGGGTAAGGTTCGAGTCGGCATCACCTGCGCCTTGTGTCATGCAGCAATCGATAGCAGAAGTGGGCGCGTTATCGAAGGTGCGCCGAACAACGATGTCGATCCCGGCTTAGTCTTGGCAATGGCTACGAACTCCGCCGCCATGTTTCGCCAGACGGGTGTGAATCCCACTAAACTTCCCTTAGGCGATCGCACTTACATCAACGCTGATGGGGAAATCGCCCGTCTCCCAGATGTTCAAGCCGTAGAAGATGCCGTCGATGCCGATTTGCTCAGTTGGCCTCCAGGGAACTTTGATTCTACCGGCAACATGGTCAACAATCCCTCCCAGAATCCTTCCTCCTATACCCACAAAGCTTGGCCCTACGGCTGGAGTGGAAACGCTGCCATTGGCTGGTTTCACGGACTGACTACCCTCAACAGCAACGTTCACGGCACCAATTCCGACGCGACAACCGGGGCTGATTCCAGCCAAGCGTTACTAAATATTGACAAAGAGACCTATTTGGGAATTCTTTTTCAAAATTCAGCCAATCAAGCTTTCCGGTTGCCAGAAGGTGCAAAACCATCAGAATTCTTTGAAAAAATCGATCCCACACCAGGGGAACCGGGAATGAACCAGGTAATTAAGATGCCTGGATACCCGAAAGGTTCGCCTTTTATTTTGGATGGGTTGATGGCAAACTCGCCGGGATTCCCAGTCGGCGAACAACTTAACGGAATATCAGCATTTCAGAATAGCTTGGCACCGCCACCCGTTCAAACTGCTAGTACAGACACCCTGAAGCGGGGTGCAGCCATCTTCTCAAAAGCTGGTTGCGTTGAGTGTCATAGCGGACGCTACTTCACCAACCATGAAGTAATTGCAGCAAATGAGATTGGAACTCAGCCCTCACGGGGTCCGGCACAAGCACCCTTTGCCCGCATCTTGATAGAACCCCAAACTTATCCTAGTAACGTCCCAGTCCCCTTGCCGCCCGATCCGCCGGTGCTATCAGTACCGACCGATATCACGCCACAGCGATCGCTAGAATTAGCCTTTGCCATCAGCAACCCAGCCGGTGGTTACAAGGTACCTAGCTTAATTGGACTTGCCGTAACCGCACCTTATCTCCATGATGGCGGTGTGGCAGCTAGTTCCGAAGCACTGAAGCGAGATAAAGACGGCTTTAAAGTCGCCGATCCCAATCAACTAGGCATGGCAGGTACGTTGCTTAACAATATCCAGCCCGATCCCAGCGCAAGTTTGCGAGTGCTGCTGGATCGCAACCTGCGTGAAACAACGGTAGCCGTTAACCGGGCAAATTCTGACTTACAACAGTCGAATGTAGACGGCAGCGGACACGCTTATTGGGTAGACACCGAGGCAGGTTTCACTTCCCAAGATCAGACCGATATCATTCAATTCCTCCTCTCGTTGGATGATGACCCGGAAGTGCTGCCAGCGGTAGCCTCAAATTAGCGATCGCGTTTTTTCTTCGTCCCGATTCAGGGGCTGAAAGGAGCGAAACGAGAATCAAAGCAGAGAAAATCCCGCTTTAAAAAGGGGGACAAATACAACCAAAATCCAAAGGTAATACAACCATGACAGTGCAAGGCGTAATTTTAGATATCGATGGTACGCTGGTTCTGAGCAATGATGCCCATGCTCAAGCTTGGGTTGAGGGATTTGCAACGTATGGTTATGACGTACCCTTCGAGAAAGTTCGACCGCTGATTGGAATGGGTGGCGATCACGTCATCCCAGCAATGGTGCCAGAATTAAATGACGAAGACGGAGATGGGAAAGCCGTTTCTCAGAAGCGTCGAGAACTAATGGTCAACCGCTTTGCACCAACACTGTCTCCTACAGACGGCGCAAGAGACCTGATCTTGAAAATGCAGGAGGCTGGATTAAAGCTGATTATCGCTACCTCTGCATCAAGTCAAGAACTCTCCCCGTTGCTGAAAGCCGCACAAGTTGACGATCTACTGGATGAAGCGACAACTTCTAGCGATGCCGATGCCTCTAAACCAGCACCAGACATCGTGGAAGCAGCATTGAAGAAGATGCAAATGGAACCCAATCAAGTAGTGATGATTGCCGATACTCCCTACGATATTGAATCTGCAAATAAAGCTGGTGTGGGTGTAATTGCGGTGCGTTCTGGTGGCTTTGACGATAATCAACTCAAGGGTGCGATCGCTATCTACGATCACCCCGCCGATCTATTAGCCAATTATGACAATTCTCCCTTGATCTAAACACGGTAAGGTCTGTTTTTTTCAACTCCCTACATTTAGTGAAAAGGCAGTAACGAATTCCGTTACTGCCTTTTTACTTGCTTTTTTACGATTGTGTGCAACTTCTAGTTGCTAACAGCTTTAGCTTACCAGCCGCTACTTTCCTGGTCTGCCGGATCGCCGTAAGGATCTTCGCTTGCGGGACGAACATCTCCGAACTGCCCTTGGTAATCTGCTGGATCGCCGTAGGGATCTTCGCTTGCAGGACGGACATCTCCAAACTGCCCTTGTCCGAACTGCCCTTGGTAGTCTGCCGGATCGCCGTAGGGATCTTCGCTGGCGGGACGAACATCGCCAAACTGCCCATAATTTCCTGGATCGCCGTAGGGATCTTCGCTAGCGGGACGGACATCACCAAACTGCCCTTGGTAGCCAGGATCGCCAAAGGGATCTTCACTCGCGGGGCGGACATCGCCATACTGCCCATAATTTCCTGGATCGCCAAAGGGGTCTTCACTCGCGGGGCGGACTTCCCGATCGTCGTAGTTGGTCGCGTCTTGGTCGTTACCAAGCAAGGCATCCTGCATCTTTCTGATAAACCCGTCTACCATGATTTGTCTCCTTTTTCAATTGCTATGTGAAACGGCTATGTAGAGGGTACAGATTGATTCCTCATTGCCGTTGTGGATCTTGGCGTTTTTATGGCTGGTCGGGCGATCGCATATCTGCAACCCAGACATAGCAGCGCTTACTGTGCTGGAACCGGAACCGGGGCATCAGCTTCAGCCAGTCCCGTCAGGTCGCGCCCTGTGGGTCTGTTGTTATAGCCCTGGAATTCACGGTACTGTCGCGCTTCTTCCTCCGAAACTTGAATTCCTCCCGGTGGCGGCGTTACCCAGTGAGGGCGATTCTGGGCATCCCGGTAGTAAACGCGACCGTTCTTAGAAAGGTAGTATTTCCCCTGCGCCCCCTGCTGTTGCTTGTTCTTATTCTTGTTGTAAAGATAGTAAAGTGCCGCCGCTCCCGCCAAAGTGATTGCCACTTTCTGACCCGTTGATAATCCTTTCTTGGCTTGGGGTTGGTTGGTGGGGGGAGGATTTGTCACTGTTCCACCCCGCGTATCGTCAACAGGTGGCGGTGGAGTGTTAGTCTGCGACTCACCGCAAGCATTTAAAAACGGAACCATTAGCAACGCTGAAAGCAGCAGCGCCATTGGGCGTAAAAATCTTTGACGCTGTGGGGCTATTGTATTCATCAATTTCCTGTTCTCCCTCCGTTACAGGATGTCTTGTTATGACGCACTCATGAGGAAAACTTGCACTGTTCCAAAAACACTTTTTTCTTCAATAAATTTCCAACAACAAGTTTAGAAATTGAGTATTTACCGCTGACCGACAACAGCACAAGTTAGTGTTTTTGTTTCCACCCAATCATGAGGCAAGTTAAGAATAATTCCCTACAGCTCTAGATAGAATTTTGAGTAAAGGCTTCATCCAAGAGGAATAGACACGACAGCCATTTACCAACTCGGTCAGCTTCGGAAGAAAGGAGAAATACACAAAAATCAACCCCACGTATTGCTTATAAGCATTGCTTATAAAGATAGGGTTTGCCTGTTTTTATGGGCTTTCTGAAAGTATTCTTTCTTAAGGTGATAATCGCTCAATTACCCAGTTGCCATCGTCACCTCGTCGATAGTGCAAGCGATCGTGCAGGCGACTCGGACGCCCCTGCCAAAACTCAATTGTTGTAGGAATGACTCGAAAGCCTCCCCAATGGGGCGGTCGAGGAATTTCCCGATTTTCATATTGCTCTTTGAGTTCCTGCAAGCGTTGCTCAAGGATCTCGCGGTTTTCAATGACTTGGCTTTGCCGCGAAGCCCAAGCCCCCAATTGGCTTAAGAGCGGACGGCTGTGAAAATAAGCTTCTGATTCAGCATCTGAAACCTTCTCCACTTGCCCCTCAATCCGCACTTGGCGTTCCAGTTCCGCCCACCAGAAGACTAAGGACGCCCACGGATTGACGAGAAGTTGTTGTGATTTTTGACTCTCGTAGTTCGTGTAGAACACAAAGCCTTGTTCGTCGAAGTCCTTGAGCAACACCATTCTGGCGCTAGGCTTGCCATCAGCCCCAACGGTCGCAACAGTCATGGCATTGGGTTCGAGAAGTTCCGCTGCCCGTGCTTGGTCAAACCAAGTTTTAAATTGTTGAAAGGGATTGGGGTCGCTATCCGCTTTGCTCAGTCCAAATCGGGTGTAATTTTTACGCAGATCGGCTACGCTTGTATCCATCTTTATATTTTTTCAATCCCTAATTTAAGTATTTTAAAGTCTTGCTTGACCCCAGTTTTCATACATCCTACAAAAAAATTTATCGCTTGCGGCTATATTCATAGACTTTAGACTTTAGACTGGCTATGGGTTAGAGTGTAAAGTCTAGCCAGTCGTTCTACGAGTACCTAGGGAGCCACTGCTACAGGTTGTGAGTGCAATGCGCCGTTCAGCAAATCTTCAACGCCTGCTGATTCTCGGTTTGACCGGCCCGATTGTGGCTCTCAATATCTGGGTCTTGTCCCAGATATTTCGCTATTTTGAACATCTCATTACTATCCTTACCATTGCGGCAATCCTGGCTTTTTTACTGAATTACCCGGTACGGATGTTAGAGCGGGTTCGCTTCAGTCGGACACAGGCGGTGATTATCGTTTTGGTAGTGACTTTAGCGGTGCTTGTCGTGTTGGGCGTGACTCTGGTGCCGATATTGGTAGATCAAACGACTCAACTGTTAAAAAACATCCCAGATTGGTTAGAGGCAAGCAATCAAAATTTAGATCAGTTGGATGCCTGGACAAAAACTCGTCGTTTGCCTTTGGATCTTAAAGCGTTTGGCCTTCGCATCAGCTACCGGATCGAAAGTCAAGCGCAGGCTCTAGCAAGTCAGGCGTTTGGAGTGGCGCTAGGGACGTTGACCGGATTAATTGATGTCGTGTTCGTGGTGGTGCTGGCGTTTTATATGTTGCTGTATGGTGATCGCTTGTGGAAGGGTTTGTTTAATCTCCTTCCGTCTCAGATCGGTCTGCCGTTGAGCGAATCCCTGCGGCTAAACTTTCAGAATTTTTTCATTACGCAAGTCCTCCTAGGACTGTTTATGATGGCAACGCTAACGCCAATCTTTTTGACTCTGAACCTGCCGTTTGCGCTCTTGTTTGGTTTGTTAATTGGGGTTGCCGAACTCATTCCCTTTATCGGTGCCACCTTGGGGATTGGGATGGTGACGCTTTTGGTGATGCTGCAAGATTTTTGGTTAGCCGTTTGGGTCGCGATCGCATCGATTTTCATGCAGCAGATCAAAGATAACGTCCTTGCTCCTAAGTTAATGGGCGATTTCACCGGACTTAATCCAATCTGGATCTTTATCGCTTTATTGATCGGAGGTCAGATAGCGGGACTGTTGGGAGTTCTCGTGTCCGTGCCCCTCGCGGGTACGATTAAGGACACTATCGATACCCTCCGCCTTTTGCGTCAGCCTTCAGTTGTGACGACAGAGACGGTTTCCCGAAACCCTAATGACATCTGAAGGATTATCAGAATAAATACCGCCCTAAAAGCTATCAGCACTACAAACCAAGCAAAGATGCGCTTGGCAACTCAAAAAAGATTCTGCACGATCCCCAATATTGGTTGGTGTGTGCCATTCCAAAACTTTTATTGTTGTTCGATGAGGAGAAATCGGCTTCTACTTGTCATACGAAATAAGCGCGATCGCTCTTGCACTCAGACAACATTAACAGGTACCCCTTTTGGGTTCAAGATTTTCTCAAAACTGGCGAGTGTATGCACTTGGCGTAGACGTAGAGTAGGATAGGTGAGACTCAAATCCTTCTCATCCTTAAATAGGGAATTCATCTCGTTCTTCCTTGTAAAATTGGCAAGGGATCTGCATTGTTTAGGAGTTCATTGATGCGACAGATTAATTTTTTGCTGATCTTCGCGGTGTTACTAGCGCTAGTTTTATTCAGCTTAGAAAATACCGAACCTGCCGCCATTCAAATTGTTCAAGGTGTCGAAGTGCAAGCGCCCTTGTGTATTGAACTGATTCTGGCGATGGGTCTTGGAGCTGTCTTAGCGTGGATTTTTAGTATCTGGGCGCGGTTGGTGCGAAGTCTAGAATCTGGAAAACAATTGCGTCAGATGCGTGCCAAAGACGAGCGCATCCAAGAATTAGAGGAAAATATTGAACACTACAAGGCAGAAATTGAAGAGAGACAAAGTCTGCCCTTAAACGCGACCCTCCAGACTGAAAACACAGAGGTAGTTGGAGGGAAGCTAGCAAGTCTCGCGGCAGCAAAAGAACAGGAATCCCTTGCCTAATCAATTTAGCTTCATTTGAGCTTGAGTTTATGCCGATGACCATTGGCCCAGCCCAGGAAGCGATCGCCCTTTTAATCGATTTGGCTCAGCGGGGAGAAATCGACCCTTGGGATGTCCAAGTGATTGAGGCGATCGATCGATGTTTATTGGAATTGGAGAAAGCTGGGGAGAAGCTCTCTGGCACATTTGAAGTAGAGCTGTCCCAATCCGGGCAGGCGTTTCTGTATGCGTCCATGCTGGTATTGCTCAAGGCGGATACCCTGTTTTCGCAATCGCTCCCAGACAATCTCGAACCCACTGAGGACGAGCTGGACGACACCGCCGCCGATCCCAGACAATTGCCAACGCGGTTGGAGCGCCATTTGCGACGCCGAGGGACAGCAATGCCTCCCCAAACTCGTCGCGTAACCCTACACGAATTAATCGAACAGCTACAGCAAATAGCCACGGTACTGGAAGAAAAACCTGCTGGCCCAAACGCGATTAAAGACCCAAGTTACCGTTCCCAGTCTCGTTCCCAAACCGCCCGCGCGATCGCTGCCCTCGCTCACCAAGAAAATCTGACCGAAACCGCAGCTCACCTAGATCGGTTTTTGAGCAGTCATTGGCCCCAAATGTCCCCCGGTCAGGATTGGCTGGAATTAGACCAGCTGTTAGAGTTATGGGCAGGGGTAAAACAACGGTCAGCACCGTTAAACGCGCATCAATTGCCTGAAGAGGTGGAGACTGCGCCGAAACACAATGACCGAGTGGGAGTTTTTTGGGCGCTGTTACTCCTGTCTGCTCAGTCTAAGGTAGAGTTAGCCCAAGAGGAGTTCTACCAAGACCTAAAAATCCGAACGCTGTAGCGATGATTCTGTACTGTAACAGGGGCGCATTCAGTTCCTGCCGGTATGTTGATTAAACGCTAGGGTGAGAAACATCTAGAATATCGACAAGGTCAATCGACTAAAATATTTGACCAGCCATCCCTTGCCTCCAGTGAAGGGATGGGATACAGCTAAATTGCACGAAAACAAAGTGGCCTAGGTTGAGGAAAAAATATTCATGAAAGCCATGATTCTGGCGGCTGGTAAAGGTACCCGCGTTCGTCCGATTACCTACACCATTCCCAAACCTTTAATTCCCATTCTGCAAAAACCAGTGATGGAGTTCTTGGTGGAACTACTCAGGCAGCATGGGTTTGACCAGATCATGGTCAATGTCAGCCACCTGGCTAACGAAATTGAAAGCTATTTCCGGGATGGTCAGCGTTTTGGGGTGCAAATTGGCTATTCCTTTGAAGGACGGATTGAAGAAAATGGCGACTTGATCGGCGAAGCGGTCGGTTCTGCTGGCGGGATGCGTCGCATCCAAGATTTTTCTCCGTTTTTTGATGACACCTTTGTGGTGCTGTGCGGAGATGCGTTGATCGATTTGGATCTGACCGCAGCGGTGAAGTGGCACAAAGAAAAAGGCTCGATCGCGACGATTGTGATGAAATCAGTGCCACAGAATGAGGTTTCCAGTTATGGAGTCGTCGTCACCGATGAAGAGGGACGAATTAAAGCCTTCCAAGAAAAACCATCAGTGGAGGAAGCGCTCAGTACCAATATCAATACCGGGATTTATATTTTCGAGCCAGAAATCTTAAATTACATCCCTTCTGGCGAGGAGTACGATATCGGGGGTCAGTTATTCCCCAAACTGGTAGAAATGGGTGCGCCTTTCTACGGAATCCCGATGGACTTCCAGTGGGTGGATATTGGCAAAGTGCCAGACTACTGGCAGGCAATTCGCAGCGTGTTACTGGGAGAAGTCAAAAATGTGGCAATTCCCGGACAGAAAGTGGCTCCCGGTATTTATACCGGATTAAATGTAGCGGTGAACTGGGACAAGGTTGACATCACAGGCCCAGTCTACATTGGTGCCATGACACGCATTGAAGATGGAGCCAAGATTGTCGGTCCCACCTACATCGGACCCAATTGCTGGGTGTGCAGCGGTGCCAAGGTGGAAAATAGCGTGATTTTTGAATACTCCCGCCTAGGCCCAGGAGTGCGCTTAGTCGATAAGCTGGTGTTCGGACGTTACTGCGTGGATAAGACAGGTGCCACGATTGATGTCCAAGCAGCAGCCCTCGATTGGCTGATTAACGATGCTCGTCAAGTTCTGCCCTCTAATCCGCCAGCAGAACGGCAAGCGATCGCCGATCTGCTGGGGATGGAAGCGATTTAAATCATCGGTCAGCGATCATTGGGAAATGGGTAGTGGGTCACAAGTGGATTCTCTACCCATTTCTCATTACTCATCAGGACGACAGATAAGTGTACCGACTGAGACTCTGCTCGTAGTTTTGCAGCAATCGCTGGGATTCCTGAATGGTAATGCGCTTATCCATAAGCGCTTGTTCGCATAGCCGACGAATCTGCTCAATCAGATCCTCAGAATCGTACTGTACGTAACCCAAGACTTCCTTCATGGTGTCACCTTTGACGACATGTTCAATCCTGTAAGCCTTGGGCGTCAAATGAATGTGAATCGTGTTGGTATCGCCAAACAAGTTGTGCAGATTGCCCATAATTTCCTGGTAAGCTCCATTCAAGAACATCCCCAGGTAGTAGGGTTCGTCAGGCTTCAGCGTATGCAGTTCTAAAACCGACTTGACATCTCTGAGGTCGATAAACCGATCGATTTTGCCATCGCTGTCGCAGGTGAGGTCTGCCAAAATTCCCCGCCGTGTTGGTTCCTCATCCAGCCGATGAATCGGCATGATGGGAAACAGCTGGTCAATTGCCCAACAATCCGGCGCTGATTGGAAGACAGACAGGTTGATATAGTAGATGGAAGCCATAATTTTTTCTAGGTCTTCCAATTCGTCGGGAACGTATTCCTGCTTCCTGGTAATCGCTAGAATTTTTTCACAACAAGCCCAGTAAAGACGCTCGGCTCTGGCTCGTTCGGTGAGGCGCAAAATCCCCAAATTAAATCGGCTGATGGCTTCTTCTTTGAATTGAGCGGCGTCGTGGTATAGCTCTTGGAAATTCTCTTCGTTTATAGATTGGTAGGTTTCCCAGAGGTAATTAATAATCGGAGATTCACCCTCTTTTGGGGGTTCGGGTGCCCCGGATGGGACATCGCTGGTGCCGAGAACATCAAAAATCAGCACCGACTGATGGGAAGCGATCGCTCTCCCACTCTCGCTAATCAGCGTGGGAACGGGTAACTGGTGTTCGGCACAAGCTTCTTTCAACTCTGCCACGATATCGTTGGCATAGTTCTGCATATTGTAATTTTTGGAAGCGTAGAAATTGGTTTGAGAGCCGTCGTAATCCACGCCCAAACCGCCGCCGACATCGAGATATTTCATGTCAGCCCCCAGCTTGGCTAACTCGACGTAAATCCGGCTAGCTTCTTGGATGGCATCTTTGATGACGTTGATCGCAGAAATCTGAGAGCCAATGTGGAAGTGCAACAATTGCAGCGAATCCAGCAAGTCAGCGTCTCGTAATTCGTTGACCGCGTGAATGATTTCGGGAATGGTCAAACCAAATTTAGCGCGATCGCCCGTAGATCCTCCCCAGCGTCCCACGCCTTGGGTACTCAGCTTTGCCCGGATGCCCAAAATTGGCTTAATGCCCAACTGACGGCTGGCTTCAATACACAGCTGTACTTCTTCAACCTGCTCTAAAACGATCAGCGGCGTTTGCCCCAGTCGAGACGCTAACATCGCCGTTTCGATGTATTCTCGGTCTTTATAGCCATTGCAGATGAGTAATGCCCCAGGCGTATCCAACATTGCCAAAGCAATCATCATCTCTGGCTTCGAGCCAGCTTCCAAGCCAAACTGATGGGGTTTACCAAACCGCACCAAATCCTCAACCAAGTGTCGCTGCTGGTTGCACTTGACCGGAAAGACACCTTTGTAAGTACCGGAATAGTTGTAACGCGCGATCGCTTTCGCAAAACAAGCATTTAATCGCTCAATCCGGTCTTCTAAAATATCTGAAAAGCGAATCAGCAGTGGTAGCCCCAGATTGCGCTGCTTCAGGGCGTTGACCAGTTCAAATAAATCTAAAGACCCACCGCGCTCTCCCTTGGGAGAAACTGTAACGTGACCGGCTGCATTAATCGAAAAGTACGGTTGACCCCAACCTTCAATCCGATACAGGTTCTCACTGTTTTCTATTGACCAGGATTGGGGCAAGCTTTCACGGCTTAGCCGAGTTAAAGCCATATCATGTTTTTCCCGTCCTGCATTTCTCCGGGCAAGGGCACCGGAGGTGCCACGGCGATTCGATGAACTTTGTGCCACAATTTCTTCTTCTGATGGCTCTTCTTCAATTGCAGGCGTAAACTGCTCGCCCATTTTTTTATCTATCCTCCCTGTGCCCTGTCGAGTAGCTAGTCTATCGCATTCATTTATCATAGGCAGGTGTCTTGTCTTGAATCAGTACCTGCGGTTGGATGTCTGCTTAATCCCATTGTTACCAAAATTTGTATTTGGGGATTGGGGATAAGTAATTCTCTGCTTTGAGAACTCTGAAATCTCCAAAATCTCTGGTTCTTGGCTGCCACAATCATCTCTTTGTCCGGGTTACTATATTTTCTTTTTTGGAAGATCGCAGGCAATTTTTGCTAAAATCTGCCTCTAGTGAGTTATACCGAGTTTTTCAAAATTTGATAAAACTTTGATATAAATTACCCAATATCAATCAGCCGTGCTAGTTGAGGGCGTTCAATGCTCAATCAGCCCGATAAGCCTCCTATACAGCGCTTTAGCCTTGTTTTCCTGTACCAGATGGTTCAGAAGTACCCACTCGCCTTTTGGGGCGGTTTGTGGGCGTCCATGATTACCATCGCAGCAGTAGCAGCGCTAGGTCTATTTAGTACAGGCCCCATCGAGCAGGAGGAATCTAAATCTGTTGAACCGATGCCTGCCGGAACGACGGTTCCAGAACCAGAGGCATCACTACTGCCAAGCTTCACAACCAGTCAGCCATCGGGAACCCCGTTGCCAGGTTTTACAGCGGTTCCGGAAGTTCCGGAAGCTCCAAAGCAACAGGAAGTGCCACGGTGGTTGTATGGTGCGATCGCCTTGGGCTTTGTCACTGGAACGCTTTTGATAGCGCTAAACCTGAGTCGTTCACCGCAGCGTAAATCTCTCAAACGGTCAAAGCCGACTGCAAGCGTCCGCAAAAAACAACGCCGCCCGACTCAAAAGCAAAAGCGTCGTCCCATGCCGCCACAACCGGCAGAAGGCTTCTCTAAACCTCAAGAAGTGCCCCTAATGATGACAAATTATGGGATGACTGAGGTAACGGTGGTGCCTCCAGAAGAAAATCATCCTCTGGATTGGGGCGAGGATAGTCTGGCAGAAATCATGGATCTGCGAAAGCGACAGTCTCTCTCTGCGTTGCTCAAAAAGTAATTACTATAAAACTTTTGAGTTTTGAGTTAGAAAAAAATTCTTAATTCAAAACTCAAATTTTTTTACTAATTACTAAAATTCAACGTGCAAGTAGATGTTTTTTCGGGAATTACTTTTGACTTGTCGAAAGTAGCGATCGCCAATCTTTAATTGCTTTTTCTGTCCAGAGCCAGTTTTTACTTAGGGCCTCCGGTTGGAAGTTAACCGGGTCTTCTGAGATCGCCTTTTGTCGGAGCTTCCGGGCTTCATCCAAAAGTTTTGCTTGCTTATCAGCAGGTTGAGATGCAGCTAATTTTGTCAGCCCAATTGCTAATCCTGCATAAGTAGTCAAAGCTTCTTGTTGGGCAACCGATCCGGCAACAGTCGCTTGCTTTTCTTCTATCAAGTAAAAAGCATCAAACCAAATTTGGTTAGCACGATCGAGATTCCCTTCTAAGTAGTAGGCAAACCCTAGGGCATTCAGGTATTTAGCAGATTTGGGTTGCTTTTTGACCGCTTGCTCCCAAAATCGACGGGCATCATCCAAACTGTAATCCTTGCTGCCAGTTTGAACAGACTGCCACGCCAGACGCCCTCTCAGGAAGCTGATGGCTGGGTCATCGATTTTCTGTTTGTTAACGTTGTCAAGCGCCCCTTGGGCTTGCTGTAACGCTCCTCGGTTCAGCAATTCTTCTACAGCCACCCCGGCGGCGGATAAGTTATTTTGACTGAATTGTTCAATGGCGATCGCCGTGACAGTCGGGGTATTGGCTTTCTGGAGATTGACATTTTTGAGATTGGGGCTAGGGAGCGCCGGAAGTGAGGTTGAGGTATTCTCCTGAGAGAACAACAAGTCTGAAGGTTGCGGACGACGTTGCAACAACCAGAAACCCAAAAGCGCGATCGCCATCGTCGAGCCTAACGCCAGCAAAATCAGTGGGGCACGCTTGGCTCGTCGCTGTCCCTTCTTCCCTTCACCATGCTGCCAAAATCGCAGCCGGGGGTTCCCGGCGGCATATCCCAGTAGCGATTCTCCCGAACCCGCGTTTTTCGGTGCTGACTCAGCAGCGATCGCTGCGGCGACAGGTTGGGGGGGTGTTTTCGACTCGCTGAGCGGGTGAGCGGCGATCGTTGTCTGATTTTCTCTTTCTACATGTCTGTCCCTTGTCTGGTCTACCTCTGTTTCCCTCTGTGTCTCTGCTGCTACTTCAGGCTTTAGCTGGCGAAACAGATCCGCAACCAAAGCCGAGTCGTCTTCGTAGCCAATATCGTCATACTCCAAATCATCAACCGGATCGGTCCAGTCGGGATCGTCATCCCCGTAGAAGTCATCCTCTAAGGAGTCTAAAGCCTCGTCGGTGGTTAAGAAACCGGATCGAGATCCAGTCGGCGGTGCCGTGAATACCGCTTCTTCCTCCCTAGAGAGAGGATTAAGCATTCCTCCCCAAGCAATGTCTGCCCCAGAAGCGTCAGGCAACTGAAGTCGCTCTGCTTTGGCATTGATGGCATGATGACCTGGTGTCAAGTAACCGTCAAATTCCGGGTGAAGATAGAGGATCGGTAAAGCCCAGTAAAGCTGGCGAGAACCGTAAGTAGAAATTAAACTTTGCCGCGCTCGGCTCAGGCTGAGGTCAATCGGATAACCTTGATTCAGATTGCCGTAAAACCGCCGTGCCAAGGTCAAAGCGACTTGATCCGGAATGCGTTCTGCCATCGCCAGCACGCTCTTGATGCCGCGTTTGACCAGCGCTTCTGCCAAATTTCCCTCTGCGGCACCGTCGCTGGGAGCTGAAGCGGCGGTATGAGCGCCCCGACAGGAGTTAAACACTGCGAGCTGGATGCCGTTATTGACGAGCAACCCCGCTAAGTCATCTCCACTTAACATCTCCGTCAGCCCGGTTTGGCGGCTTACGAGGTAGAGATTGCCGCCGTAGGCTCCTTGGTCGCTATGACCTGCGTAGTGGAAAACTTGATATTGACCTTGTTCCAGCTCGTGCGTCAGCTGCTCCGTACCGGGTTGCTCCAGAACAGTGAGTTGAATTTCGGGTAAGCCATTCCGGGAACGGTGACTCAGTTCTGCTTGCAGGTGGCTGACTTCTTGTTTGAGCGCCAAACTTTCCTGGTCGTTGGGGGCAGCGATCGCCATCAAGATTCGCACCGCCGGTTGATTAGACCCAGAACCTAACGAAACGGTGGGACTTCTCAACCTTGTACTCATCTGGTAGCGGGAGAAGGCAACATCGGTTCCAGTTGCCAACGGGCGATCGCCATCGTGCAATACTTCCCAAGGTAAGCTCAGTAAGCGACTATCTTTTAATCCCAAGCGCAGCCGCAATACTTCTTGCCGATCTTGAGCGATCGCTTGAGCGATCATCCAACTATCTCGCAGCGTTCCTTGGAACAAAGCATCGTACATCTGCTGCCCCAGCGCCACCAAGTTAAGGGAAGATTGGGTGGCTTCTCGGTTCGGGGAACCCGATCGAGAAATATCGCTAGGAGACAAAGCCATCAGCAAAGGGTCATTCATCAGGTGCCTCGCCTGAGCTAACCAATCCTCCACTTGCCACGTTACCTGCTCTTCGGCAAATGGGACGGCACCCGGTGCGGCAACCCATTCTGTCCGCACCCAATATTTACTTTCCCCTAAGGGATTTACAGAGATATGAAATTCCTGAGCCACTGCTACTATGCACTCCTGCTTCAGTTAGAACCTTCTAGCTGCTTTTCTTACCTGGAGGAGGAACTGTTTCCCTTTCTTCCTAGATAGATTCAAGTTACTTAAAGTTTCCATAAAGGGCAGTTTCGTTTTCTTGAACGCTGATGCCGTTGATGGATTCCGGGAAAGGGAGAGAAAATTTCTATTTATTCTAATTTAATCGTTAAATTTACCCCAACTTAATCCGGATAGTTGAGGAATCCTTTAGAAGAGTAGATTGGTAGATGCACCCTGATTGACATCCCCTGGCTCACCGGTTTGAGCCGGGGATTTTTTTTTCGGTTCGTTAGGCGGTGTAAGACTTTCTGGATTTCTCCCGGCTTCAAAGGCGGGTTAGGGGGGAACTGACACAAGTTGCTTGGCATTTCCATCCCTCAACCCCGCGATGGGAGAGCCACTGTGCTAGAAATAACGAGAAGCAGAAGGCAGATTAGCGATCGCTCATTCGCTGTTAACGAATGACTAACCGCTAATCGCTCATGGCTAATCCGAACTGACTTCCTCAAAAGATTTAACTTCTAGAACTGGGCCAATCATCGCGAAGGTCATCACGTCCTTTCGCACCTCACCTTTGACTTTCACTTTGAGTCCCGATTTGCGTAAATCTTCTGGAGCTTTGTGGAGTTCGTAGGTTTCACCCTCTTGTGTGACTAGCGCCCAGGTGCCTGGACCAAGCCCCTTGCGTTCGATAGTGCCTTCTACGCTGATGCTCATGCTGTTTGCCCTTCTCCTTTGCTGGATAAATAGGCGAGTCCGATACACAGGAGGGCATTAGTAATTAGGAATAGCCTAGCGATCGCGCCATGACCTAACCACAACATCGCCGGATCTGCTACGGCACTCACTAATAAACAGGATGCCACGCCCAAGGTCGAGCCGATCGCAAACCACTTCCAACTGCGGTGTCCCAGTAGCAAGGCGATTAATGCAAAAGGAATCAACACGCTGGCGAAGATGGGATTCAATAAACCACTGCCTAGAATCGTATTGCCCAGTTCGGGAATCGAACTGCCCATCATCCGGAAAGGCCACTGAGGAAGATCGAAAATATAGAAGCCGCGCAGGAAGAATAATCCAGAACTCCCGGCAACTAAACCGCTGGTTAGCGACCAACTCCAGCCAAAGGGGAAATAATTCCGCAAGAACCAGGCAAGGACATAAGAACCTAATACCATCGCAATCTTAGGTAACAGTGCCACCGCACCGCCATCAATCCAGAAGCGAGGATTGAGATAGCCATTATCGCGCAACCAGCGGAAGAAGTCGCGGAAGGTAATTTGCCCGCGTACCGCCAGTTTTACAGCCGCAGAAGCATCGAGATGACCAGCCCCAAAGTAGTTGAGAGCGTCATCTGAAATTACCCGTGCCGACTTTTTGAGGACACCCAATACTTCCTCCGGTTCGGTTACGCCAGAGGCTTTCACTAAAGCGGCGACACCGGCAACGTGGGGAGACGCCATACTGGTGCCTTGGAAGGCAGCAAAAGTGGGGATGAGCTTCCCGTTTTCGTCATAACTAATGGTCTCTTGCAGAATCCCACCCGATGGATTTTCTTCGGTGATTGCACCACCAGGGGCTGAGATATCCACACCAGCACCATAGCTGGAGTAAAAGGCTTTTTCACCGGCAGAATCAATTGCTGAAACACCGATAACGTGGGGATATCGAGCTGGGTAGGAGGCAGAATTCTCATTAGAGTTTCCTGCTGCGGCTACGATGACGACGCCTTTGTTGTAGGCATAATCAATCGCTTCTTGCATTACCTGACTTTCGCCACCACCGCCCAAGCTCATGTTAATGACATCAGCACCGTTATCGGCAGCAAATTTGATGGCTTCAGCAATATCGGCAACGGTGCCGCCGCCTTCTGCACTCAACACTTTCAAAGGCATAAGGCTGGCTTCGTAAGCAATACCCGCGACGCCATAGCCATTATTGGTGGCTTGGGCAACAGTACCGCCAACGTGGGTGCCGTGCCCGTTGTCGTCGTCTGCTTGGTCTCGGTTGTTAACAAAGTCGTAGCCTTGGACAAACTTGGTATCTTTCAGGTCAGGAACGCGACTGATGCCGGTGTCAATGACGGCAACTGTCATCCCTGCGCCTTTGGTTTCGTCCCAAGCAGATTCTACGTTGATACTCCGTAGGTTCCACTGTTTGCTGTACTCTGGGTCGTTGGGGACTTCCAGAGCTTTGTAGACATAATTCGGTTCAATATATTCGGTTTTTTTGGCTAAAGGCGATTTTTTTAGAGTTTTCAGCAGGTTGCGATCGCCTTTAATGATATACAACTGATCTGACTCGGAAAATTCGCTGTTATACTGAGCGCCAAGCGATCGCACCTGTTCTTGCACCACTTCTGCTGGTACGTCTTCGCGGAAATCTAGCACAATCGAGTCAAACTCACCTTGTGCTGCCAGTCCTTTGAAGTTAAACAGGGCAAAACCTACCCCCAATAAAAACAAGCACGCTATCAAAAGCTTTCTCATATTCACCCGTCTTGTGAGCGCCAGTTTCTCCCCACGATAACTCATGCATCTGCCCCGTGGTGTATTTAGTTTTTAGTTATTAATTTTTGTTTGTTGGAGTAATACCGCTCGTTTGCAGTAATAAGCGATACGAATCAGGCTGCTTGTGGCAAAAGTTCTCTTGAAGCGAAAGAACCCTATTTTTAATCTTACTGAAGGACTTGTGGGTTTTCAGCCGATGAGCGTCTATTTAATACTCAGTTTGAGGTGAGGGAGGCATTCTCTTGTCGTTAGCGGGTTCCTGCGCCTTGACTATTATCGTCCGAGAATCCTAGATTTGGGGGTTCGTAGGTTTGATTTTGTGTAGTATTATCGGGAGTTCTGATGCTAAAGTTCAATTGAATATTGAGCAGTTGTAACCCAAATATAAAGATGAATATTCCTGTAGCTTTTAGTAGTAGATGACTCATAAAATTTTTGTCGTTTTGAAATAATTATGATAAAATTATTTTTTTAATCAGATCTATTATTCAGTGCTGTAAAGTGAATAACATCAAATAATTTTCAATTAAAATCTTATATTAATTAAATATTTAGAGGATAACGTTAACATCAACTTTGGTTGAGCCATACGAAAAATTCGACTAATAGTAAATATTTGAAAAATCACTTGTTCGATAATGACTTGAGGTAGATAGATGTGAGATTGCATCTTAGTTTGTTGAATTCGATGTTTTTAATTATGAAGGTTTTATTAAGATTCTCTAGTGATAAAAACCTATAGTGAAATGTGACATTATTGCTGCAAATATTTGCTTGAAATCCCCAAGTTTGAGTGATGGGATTGGCTCACCAAATGTGACTGGCTGTTTCCAGCTTTGTGATCTCGATCGCAGCTAGAAACTGGGTGCAGCGTAATGAGCGCCAAAATACCTAACGATACTGGTAGTTTCGGCTACACCAACCCTTTTACCCCTCTTCAGCTGAACGATGTATTACCCGCCTCTGTTGAAATCATGTATGGGTAAAGCATTGGCGCAGAAAGATTTGGGTTGAAGGGACTTGTACAAGGCACGAATACTTCACCCTCAAACTGAGAACCCAAGGCGCATCTGTACGGGAGAAGCATCAGGA
Organism: Trichocoleus sp. ST-U2; assembly: GCF_039961875.1. NCBI lineage: Bacteria > Bacillati > Cyanobacteriota > Cyanophyceae > Leptolyngbyales > Trichocoleusaceae > Trichocoleus > Trichocoleus sp. ST-U2. The sequence continues at coordinate 91,323 of NZ_JAMPJY010000024.1, forward strand.
AGACAACAAGCTGGGACTTATGCGTAATGCCTCGTTCAGGACAAAGGGGCGGAAGTTGTGAGAGCTTTTATCGAAACAAAGCCAGCGAGGCAGGCTAAATTGAGTTTCCGAAGCGCGAAGCGCCTCTCAAAGAGCTGGGCGGACTTTGTTGGTATTGGTAAGTATTGGTAAAGCCTTATTCAAGCCTTTGGGCAATTTATTCTCATCGGGAAGCTTCTGGAGAAACCTTTCGACGGTTTTAGGCAAATCTAGATCCAGTATTTATACTTAGCAGATAGCCGAAGGGGAGCTAACCAAGGATAGATGCAATCGTCTGTTAGGCTGCAAGATATCAGAATAGTTAAAGAGCGAAAATCCGACAATGGAAAGAGGTCTGTTGTGGCTGCCCCTACTGGCAGCGTTTATCTGGCTGGCTTGGCAAGGCTGGAATGAGTATCAAAAAGTTGAAGCTTATCGCGTCTGGGCACAGCAGTTTGAGCGATCTAAGTACGATATCTATGCAGTGTTGGCTCAAAATGACAGCACTTTAACCTGGGGAAAACCGACGCGCAAAGGTCCAGTGGAGGTGCAAACGTTTTCCTTAAAGGATGTTAAAGCGATTCGGCTGCTAGTAGATGACAAGCCCGTTGATTTAGAAGCACTGCCCAGTAAAGGTCGTGTCGCTTCGCTGGAATTTGTCTTTGCACCAGCCGCTTCAGTGAAAATCCCCTTTACTGAAATTCCCCTTGCAGCGGAATGGGGAAATTTTCTACAGCAGGAATTACAAAACTTGGCAGAGGGGAAAGTGTAACGATTTTCAGACAAAGAGGCAAGGCGGGTTTTGGACTTGTATCGGAAAGCGATCGCTCATTTATCCGATGTACGGAATAATACCCAAAAAAACCCGTATTAACGGGTTAATCAGCGATCGCACTATTTAAAAGGGAAAAACTAAACGATTGAAGAACTCCTTTCATGGGCTTGCCATTATAGACGGGTTGCAATGCATAGATTCTTATTGAGAAAATTGCTTTTTCAGTTTCCGGCAACCCGTCAAACAGAAGCATGCTATTAAAGGAGAAATAAAAAAAATTGGCTTTCTAACTTTCAGACTGTTTCAGATTCCTCTTTTCTGTTGTATTTTAAATTACAATTGCTTCAACTCGTTTCTGCGAATCTTCTTGGGAACATTCGTAGGGAATTTTAAACCGAGGAATTCCCAGTTGACAACCTTGCCATCCACTTTGAACGGTTACGCCAAGAGTTTGACAACAGCCGCCACGTCGTCCCATCGGATTATAAAATTGACAATAGCGACAGGCTGAAACTGGTGAATTTAAGGGTTGCATAAAGTATTTCCTTTGAGGAACCATTTCAAAAGCAAAATTTCTCTGTCTTTATAAAGTATGCGATCTGATTTTTACAATGAGCTATAACTTGTACGATATCCACTTAAAACATTGCATTTCATCATAAAAAGTTATGAAGCTGCTTAACATAAATACGAGCGTCAACTATCCATAGATTAAGCAATTGCAACATTGCCCAAAACAATCTGCTGTCAAGCATTATAGGCACTGGATAAAATCCTTCCCTTCCCAAACAAACGGTTATTGATGGGTGAGAGGACATTTATAAAGAAAATCTGAATCTCGTTAACCTACATTTTTGGTAGAGACGGCCAGATTTCAGGTTCCGTTTTTAAGAGAGGCTAGGGCGAAAATGCGTCTAGAGTAACGATTTTCACAATTAATATTTATTTAATAAATTATCTGTTATGGCAATCCTAAATTGTTCCTGAAGGCGAGATCCCCGCTAAGAAGTCGGCGATCTGAACCGTTAGCATCATCACAACTCAAATACGACTGCTATAGGAGTCGCTTTATATAGCGGTGCTTACTCTCGCGTGCAATATCCTTGTAACTGATTCAAGCAGCTGAGGCAGGCAATTCTGAGGGCATGATTGCTTTTCTCGAGTATCTCCTAGACAAATGTCCCAACAGTCCCATTGCCCTGATTTGAGATGGAGCCACCTATCTATAATAGACCTCTTGCAAAAGTCGTCGCTGGGGTAATATGAGGTCTGAAATTATGCGCTCGCTCACCTGTCTTCTACGCTCACCCCTGGTAATTCATAAGTAAAGCTAATGAAATAC
>NZ_JAMPJY010000025.1:0-92938 GCF_039961875.1 Trichocoleus sp. ST-U2
ACGACAATCATCAAGTTAGGAAAGTCTATGCTAGTCATCGGAGAGATGAGTTTCATGGGTGGTACTTTGATTCTCAATCTCTCCCGTTCCTTTGTCTAATTCACATTAGACGTAAATTTGCTATTTCTGTGACTCAGCACTACTGAGGCTGAGAGATTTTGGATCGTTCTTTGCCTGCGCGGATTCTGACTCGGTGGCTAAGTTAGTGGCGGCTAATTTTATCTGAAGCCGCTTGTGCTGTCTTTCCTGGACTAATAACCCGCCTAGATGAATCAGAGCGATCGCGATCGCTCCCACGGATAAAATGTAGCTGTGTAGGGTGTAGAGGTGTTCGACAGTAGCTGTAGTAATGGCTCCACCACCTGTAACGATGTCTCGCAGCTGGGAGCCAATAAAAGGAATGGCTTCGATAGTTCCCAATTCGATGCTCAGACGCCAGTAGCCGAGTTGAGTCCAGTCGAGAATCATCGCCGTCCAACCGAGCGCGATCGCGGTTAATGTCAATAGAATGCCACTAATCCAAGCAGTTAACCAACTATTCGTAAATTGTCGCCCCAGAAACATCACGACAATTTCGATTAAAGACACTGCAATTAACCCATTTCCCGCGAGATCGTGAACGCGGAGAATCACCCAGCCATTGGAAACTTCATTTGCGATCGCTTGCAGGGAATCATAAGCACCACCCGCCGCCGGTTCGTAGTAGAAAGCTAACAGGATTCCAGTCACAGCAGCGATTAGGCTCAAGGTTAGAATCCCAACAGCCAGGATCGTAGCCAGACGCCGAAGGACAAATTCATACTGCTCGGTTTTCATGGCTAAACTTTACTTTTCTTAACATTAGTCAAATGCTAGCCAGTTACAGAAGGAATTTCGTTGTCCTAACAGCGTATGCCTAAAGGCTGAATCGTTGTGATGAGTCATGAGTGATTCGCCAACCGCCAATGACTCATCAGCATTACCCATGTCATGCCAAATACTCCACCCAAGACGGTAAAGCGACTGGCGAACCGTACCAAATTCCAGGAGTTCTGGGTGAGTGCTTGACACCTTCGATAACCAGATTGGTTGCTCCCTCCAGATGAGCGGCTTCAATCGGCGTAATCCCATCTCCCCAAGTGTTACCAATCCCGCAGGTAAGTTTGTAACTGCTATAGGCTAGCCACTGCCCCGGACGCCTCGCCCCGAAGATAGATTTACCGGCAACGCAGATATAACGCACCGTTGAGTAGAAGGCTCCTGGATAGTTCATCTTGACAAAATCTAGATTTTTCCGCGTCCAGCGTTCCCCGCTGATATGGGGCGTTCCCAAGGTGACAAGCGTGGCAACATAAGGGTGAGCGTGCCACAAACCAGCGTCTTCTGTGACATCTCTGTGAATAGAATAAGGTTTTTCCCCCAGGTAGATCCGGGAAATCCAGCCGCCAGCGGAGTGACCAATCAGGTTAAGCTGAGAAACGTTGTATTGCTGCAACATTTGTTTTACCGTGCGGTCGAGTTGCCGCAAAATCGGAATCATCGACCGTCCTCCTACAGTGGGCACCCAATCCCGACTTCGCAAGGGTACGGTTACAGTGGGGAAACCCGATTCTTGTAGAGATTGTTCGAGTGGACGGTAGGCGATCGCGCCTTCGAGATATCCGGGCAAAATGACAGTCGGTAAAGGCATTTGAGATTTTGGGTTTTGGCTTTTAGATTTTAAATTTTATTGTGCAATCAGGTATCTTGTACGGCATTGGCGTGGGTCCTGGCGACCCAGAACTGATTACAGTGAAAGGACTCGGCATTTTGCAACGGGTGCCAGTGGTGGCTTTTCCCGCTGGGTTACACGGTAAGCCAGGAATCGCTCAGCAGATGGTGGCTCAATGGTTGAATCCCCGCCAAGTGCAATTAGCTTTAACTTTTCCTTACGTACAAGAAAGCGAGATTTTGACTCAGGCGTGGCAAGTCGCAGCCCAAGAAGTCTGGCAATCTCTAAAATTGGGTCAAGATGTTGCTTTTGTCTCGGAAGGCGATGTCAGTTTCTATAGCACGTTTACCTATTTGGCGCAGACACTGCAACAACTGCATCCTGAAGTAATAGTGCAGACAGTGCCGGGAATCTGTTCCCCTTTGGCGGCGGCAGCGGTGTTAGGAATTCCACTGACAATTCGCGCTCAGCGCCTTGTTGTGTTACCAGCGATCTACACGGTAGGAGAGTTGGAAGCCGTTTTAGAATGGGCAGATGTGGTGGTGCTGATGAAAGTGAGTTCAGTTTACGAGCAAGTTTGGAAAGTGTTGCAGCAGCGCGGGTTGCTGGAACGTAGCTGGGTTGTGGAACGGGCAACGCTACCAGAGCAGGTAATTTATGCGGGGTTAAGCGATCGCCCGAATCTGAAATTGCCTTACTTTTCTTTATTAATTGTGCAAGTAAACGAGTCAGTGGATTAATTTCTTCAGGAACTTGAGGAGAGTGGCAACTTTTGGGCTTTTTTTCCAGTCTTGGCGATTGGGTCAGAGAACCTGAAAATTAACTTTTAAGCATTTTAGACTGAAATAATTGAGATTAAAATTCAGAATCTGAAACTAATATAAAAGCGGAGTGCTTGTTTTGATCGCGATCGCGTGCTTGCCGCACGTACCCACCTGACCTGATTCCCAGCCTGTCCTGTCGCTGAGGAGTGTAACTTACCTGCTATGTCCTATCTCTCATTCATTAGAAACCTGCCTGAAAAGTTAACTCAGCCGCCTCTGATTGCAGCTTTGGCTTCCGTGGGCATCCACGGAGTGCTGGCGATGACCCTTCCCAGTTTATCCGCGTCCTCCAAACCGGAAGAGCAGAAGCCGCGAGGGACTGTCAAAGTTGTGGAGTTAACACCGGCAGAGCAAAGCCGCATTCCGCAACTTGCACCGCCGCCCGTGTCGCTGCCACCGAGTCCCAACCAAACCCAGCTGTTGCCACCTTTGCCGCCGCCGTCTTCCGTATTGCCGCCGATCCCTAGCTCCCCACCCTACAAATTTCCGCTGAACTCCACACCGCAACCTAACACAGGGGCTGGGTTGCCGGAGATTTTTCAGAGATCGAGCGATCGCCGTCAGCAAAGAGCTAGGCAAAATCCTTTCAATCCCAACAACCCAAACTTTATCGTAGGACGGCTTCCCGACCCCCCCAAAGTTCCCCAATCAGGTTCTCGGAAAGTTACACAGCAAGAGATTCGCCGTCGCCTGTTTCAGGGATTGCCCGCTGGTGTCCAGCCGGGGCAGGACGACATTTCCGCTCTATTTCCGCCGCCACCGCCCACTTCCGATCAACAGACACCTTTCAACCCTTCTGAGGAATCTTCTGGGAAACAGCCGCCTATCGATTTTGGACAACAGACGCCTAGCAATCCCAAGCCACAGAGGTCGATTGATTTTGGACAACAGACGCCAAATTCGGAATCACAAATAGCAGCGAATTCCGAACAACAAACGTCTAAAAATTCTGAGCAACAACCTCCAGCGACTTCCGGACAACAGACGCCTCCTCTTTCTCCACAACAAATAGCAATGGCGCGGCGCGAACTGCAACGGCAGCAAGTCCTTGCTGATATACGGCAGCAACGTCGAAACTACGCCTATGACGGCAATGGCACTCGTGATGACGATTACAGACAAAAGTTAGCGGGTTGGGGTTCTAGACTCAACAAAGTCCCATCGAAAGAACAAGAAATTACGCTGACTTCTCAATTTCGTGCGTGCTTTATTAAGAAGCCGGAAGTAACTGCTTTAGTTGGGGCGCAGGTGGATGCTAAAGGTAGTGTCACGACCGAACTGCTTAGGAGTTCTGGTTACAACATTTTGAATGAGAAAGCGCAGGAAGTCGTTAAGGCTCATTCCTTTGGTGCAAAGGAACAAGTTTATGTTGTTCAGGTCAAGTTTGCGTACAACGAAAAAGATTGTCCGCCGATGACAGCTTCACGAGAAGCTCGAAATTCTCAAGAAGTTCAAGATTCTAGAAAACCACGAGATTCTCAAGAATCCTCTGAGTCTCAAAAACCACGGGATTCTCAAAATTCCCAAAACTCCCCTGCGCCGAGAAAACTACGAGATTCTCAAGAAGCTCAAGATTCTAGAAAACCACGAGATTCTCAAGAATCCTCTGAGTCTCAAAAACCGCGGGATTCTCAAAATTCCCAAAACTCCCCTGAGCCGAGAAAACCACGAGATTCTCAAGAATCCTCTGAGTCTCAAAAACCACGAGATTCTCAAAATTCCCAAAACTCCCCTGAGTCGAGAAAACCACGAGATTCTCAAGAAGCTCAAGATTCTAGAAAACCACGAAATTCTCAAGAATCCTCTGAGTCTCAAAAACCACGAGATTCTCAAAATTCCCAAAACTCCCCTGAGCCGAGAAAACCACGAGATTCTCAAGAAGCTCAAGATTCTAGAAAACCACGAGATTCTCAAGAATCCTCTGAGTCTCAAAAACCACGGGAATCTCAAGAATCCTCGGAGTCCAAAAAACCGCAAGATTCTCAAAATTCTCAAAACTCACCTGAGCCGAGAAAACCACAAGAATCTCCGGATTCTCAAAATTCTCAACAGACACCCTGAATATAGTTCACAAGAAGCGAAGACAGTATTAGACAGTCAGTTGGGTTGAGGAACGAACCCCAACCAATACTTATGCGTGTTGAGGTTCGTTCTTCAAGCTAGCCTACAACTCTCAATAAACTCAAAACTCACGTGGGAGTAAGCGGCTAGTGGTTGGAATCCATCTGGATTCATTAAAAGCGCCCTCTTGCAGGATAATAAACCCTTGGACTTTTGCGACTTCCTCTATGGCTTTAGATGCTTCCTTCTTGGCTCAGCTGCAAAATTCATCTGAGCGATTAATTCAGCTACTGGATAACTTTGCCCAAGCACGGGTGCTGGTTGTCGGGGATCTTACCCTCGATGAGTTTCTGACGGGTCAAGTGGAACGAATTTCTCGTGAAGCACCTGTGTTGATTCTGCGCCACGAAAATACCCGGCAGGTACCTGGGGGTGGAGCAAATGCCGTCTATAACCTGGCAACGTTGGGGGCACAGGTGAAGGTGGCTGGATTAGTCGGAAAGGATGACCAAGGGCAAGCATTGCGCCATATCTTTGAGGCAGCTGGAATTGATACCAGTGGAATGTTGCTCGATCCAGACCGCCCGACGGTGACGAAAACCCGGATTTCTGGTCATGCTCGGCAGTCGGTGACTCAGCAGATTGTGCGAGTTGACCGGAAATCGGATGAGTTGCCAGATCCAGATTTGCAGCTACAGCTTGCTGAGTATATTCAGCAACATCTAGATACAGTGGATGCAGTAGTTTGCTCAGATTATGGCGATGGCGTTTTTACTCAGCCTGTAATTGAGGCGGCGTTGTCTCACCAGAAGACAATAGTGGATGCTCAAGTCGGTCTCCAAAGATACCAAGGAGCGACGCTGTTTACGCCAAATTTGCCGGAGGCGGAGCAAGCGGTGGGGTATGCGATCGCGTCTGGGCAAATCACCCAAGCTGGACGCGACCTCTTGGCACTGACTCAAGCTCAGCAAATGCTGATTACTCGCGGTGAAGAGGGCATGAGTTTGTTTGACCGCAACGGGACGGAGCAGCATATCCCAGCGTTCAACCGTACTGATGTGTTTGATGTGACTGGGGCTGGAGATACTGTGGTAGCGGCGCTGACGCTAAGCTTAGTTGTTGGGGCGTCATTCTGGGAAGCGGCGGTTTTGGGAAATTTGGCGGCTAGTATCGTGGTACGCCAATTTGGAACGGCAACCACTAGCCCAGAAGAGATGAAGGCGGCTTTACTGGCGTTGTTAGAAGAAGAATAAACGAACCGCCAAGACGCAGAGTCCGCAGAGGGAAGAAAAGGAGAGAGTTTGATGAGAGGAAGCCGTCGGTTGTTGGTGACAGGTGGGGCTGGGTTTATTGGTTCCAATTTTGTGCATTATTGGGGTAAGGCTTACCCTGACGATCGAGTGTTGGTACTAGATGCGCTCACTTATGCAGGGAATCGCTATAATTTGGCGTCCTTGGAGGGGCAAGAAAATTTTCGGTTTGTCAAGGGGGATATTTGCGATCGCGCTTTATTAGACTCACTCTTACAAGAAGAAAATATTGATACAGTAGCTCACTTTGCCGCTGAATCCCACGTTGACCGCTCAATTTTAGGTCCTGGTGCCTTCATTCAAACCAATATTGTCGGCACATTCACCCTATTAGAAGCTTTTCGGAAACATTGGGAAGGAAGGCAAGAGGGGATATTTCTTCATGTTTCCACTGATGAAGTCTACGGTAGCCTAAATCCCAGCGATCGCGCATTTACAGAAACAACGCCCTATGCCCCAAATAGTCCCTATTCCGCATCGAAGGCGGGTAGCGACCATTTAGTCCGCGCCTATTACCACACCTATGGCGTCCCCACCATTATCACCAATTGCTCTAACAATTACGGCCCTTATCAGTTTCCTGAAAAGCTCATTCCCTTGATGTGTATCAATATCTTAATCGGCAAATCTTTGCCTGTTTATGGGGATGGACAGAATATCCGGGATTGGCTATATGTTGGCGATCATTGCAGCGCTTTGGACGTGGTGATTCATCGCGGAAAACTAGGCGAAACTTACAATATTGGCGGCAATAATGAAGTTAAAAATCTTGACTTAGTGAATATGTTGTGCCAGCTAATGGATGAATTAGCACCTAATTTACCCGTGCATCCTTGCAAAAAATTGATCGCATTTGTGAAGGATCGACCGGGGCACGATCGTCGCTATGCGATTGATAGCACTAAATTAAAAACTGAGTTAGGGTGGACTCCTTCTGTAACGGTTGAAGAAGGTTTACGACGCACTGTTGAATGGTATCTCACTCACCGCAATTGGTGGGAACCGTTACTGTCTGAGGAGTACCAAGCTTATTATCGCCAGGTTTATGTTTCTTAAAAATTTCCTACCTTAACGCGAATAGCACTGATTTAAGAGCCGTAAAATAAATTTCCGGCTTCACCACGCAAACCCATTGAAACAAATTGAAATCGCTATCTAGTTGGCTTTAGCTAACTTTAGAGATTAGCTAGCCCGAAATTTGTTTCAGGGCAGAGCTGTGGGTAAGGCTAAGCTTAAGCCAGTGCAATTCGATTTAAGTTTCTTATGCCCCAGCTCCAGGGGGCCAAGTTGTGTAGAGGAAAACGCTCACGGCGGCGATCGCGAGTAATCCCTGAATCAAATTTCCAATCAGCGAACCCACCACAATGCCTATCCCGGCTTTCAGCGCTAGCTTGATTCTTGGCTCAAATTCTAAATCGCGTCGGTAGAGAAACTCTCCAGTAATCGCTCCCAGAAGCGGTCCGATCAAAATTCCGATCAGTGGCCCCGCAACTAGAAAAGCGGGTAACAATCCCAAAAAGCCTAGCACCAAGCCAACAATGGCTCCAATCTGCCCCCACTTGCTAGCCCCTGCTTGTTGCGCCCCCAAGTAGGTTGCTAAGAGATCGACGCCAACGCTAAGTAGCAACACTAGGATAGCAACGCCCAGCGCCACAGACACGCTGCTAAAACTGTGAACGGCTCCCCAAACCACAATAGCAATCACAATCAAGCTAGTTCCAGGAATGCCGGGAACCACTGCGCCCACGACGCCAACGAGCATGAGGACAACGAGAAGCCAGTAGAGAATCGTCATGGATATTTAAATTCCAGCGGGTGCAACATCATCTAAGTGGTAGCTGAGAGTAACGTCTAGTTTTTCAGCAATCCCAGCTATCCAGTTTTCATCTTGCTTGGTGTAACTGCGCGGAGCATTGGCACCTAAAATCAAGACGCCTTGATTGCCAATCGGCTGACAGATCGCTCCTTGAGTATTCTCTGGTAGATAGTCAAATTCAATCCGTCCTGGGTATATTTTTAGAGCCACTAGATAAACGGGTTTTTGTTTTTCCAACACCCGCTGTAGAATCGGCCCTGGTTTTACTTCTGGGTTGACGCCTAAGATACCCCGCCGCAACAACACTCGTCCTTTGTACCAAACGACGAGCGATCGCGTCCCAGTGTTCGTGAGCAACAGATGCGATGCCCAAGCCAGTTCTATCTTTACGGCTTCCGGCAAGTCGGGTGCTAATTCAAACCCCTCCTCACCGATGAGTTGGACAGCTTCAGGCGATCGCGGCTGCACCTGCTGCCACAGCAACCCCGTTAAAATTAACACCGCACTGATAATCACGCCCAACGCATCCGAACGAGCTTGAGAATCCGCTAGCTGCGGTGTCAATAAACGGTTAATCAACAGCAGTACCCCTGCCAACCCACCAACCACAAGGGGGAGTTGTCGTAGAACCTGATTTTGATCTGGCTTAGCCATTCTCTTAGTGCTGAGGATTGAGGGCTGAGGAATGAGTAGGAATAAAAGAGTAGAAATTTTCTCACCTTTTAACGTAATTCATTCTTCATCCTTCAGTTCAGATTTCATCCGGCTCAATGATCCGTTGAAACAAATAGCCAGTGCCTCGCGCCGTCAGTATTAGCTCTGGATTGCTCGGATCGTCCTCTAACTTTGCCCGAAGGCGCGAGATATGCACATCCACCACGCGAGTGTCTACGTGGCGTTCTGGCGTATATCCCCACACCTCTTGCAAAATCTCAGAACGGGAAAAAGGTTCTCCAGAACGGCTGACTAATAACTCCAGCAGACTGAACTCCATTCCGGTAAGCCGAATTCGCTCATCGCCTTTATAGACTTGCCGCTTATTGGTGTCAATCTTGATATTCCCGACATGGATGACGCCAGAACTGGGAATCCCAGAGGCACCCGTTTTGTCTACGCGCCGCAACACAGAGCGGATGCGGGCTTCCAGTTCCTTGGGGGAAAAAGGCTTGACAACGTAATCATCTGCACCCAGCTCTAAACCAGTGATGCGGTCGGCGACATCCCCTAAAGCCGTTAGCATGATAATTGGCACATCCGATTCCTTCCGCAATTCCTGACAGACGCCGTAGCCATCTAGCTTTGGCATCATCACATCCAAAACTACTAAGTCAGGAGTGGCATTGCGAAAGGTATCCAGCGCTTCTTCTCCATCGGCAGCCGTCACGACATCGTAGCCAATCATGGAAAGGCGCGTTTCCAGAATGCGACGGATGCTAGCTTCATCGTCAACTACCAGAATTTTTTCTTTATGGCTTTCCAAGCTCGTCAACGCTCCTTAAGTTCCGATTTCTAATCGTTAATTTTAGATACCATTACATTAAGATATCATTCTGTTTAGTCGGTTTGGAAAGCCTGAAATCCTCACAGTTGCTGGATTTTTATATTCTCTTATTCCTTGCGATTTATTAAGATTCTTTAACAAATCGAGAATGGTGCATGGCAAAGCCGCGAACTAACTATGTTTGTAACGAATGTGGGTCAGAATCTTCACAATGGTTTGGCAAGTGTCCCGCCTGCGGCACCTACAACTCCCTGGAAGAGCAGTTTGTGTCCCAGCTTAATTCTTCCCTTCCCAGCCGGGGTTTGCAAAGCTCACAGCGCAATGGCAAATTAGCTGCCAAAGCACCCCAGGCGAGGGCATCGCTGACATTCGCGCAAATTACCGATAAGTATCAGGAGCGGTGGACTTCTGGTTATGGAGAATTTGATCGCGTACTGGGCGGGGGGGTTGTTCCTGGCTCTTTGGTGTTAATTGGTGGCGATCCGGGCATTGGTAAGTCAACGCTGCTGCTGCAAACGGCGAATCAGATGTCGCAGATGTATCGCATTCTCTATGTCTGTGGGGAAGAATCGGGACAACAAGTGAAACTGCGAGCTTCGCGTTTGGGTGTTAGCAACCTGAATCCGGATCGGGAAAAAAACGGCGATCGCGTGTCTCTCCAGCCAGAAATAGAGGCATCTGTAGAGACATCTGTAGAGACATCTGTAGAGACTCCGGTGACATCTATCTCAGCGGGTGCGGATCTGTATGTGTTGGCAGAAACCGATTTAGAAGAGATTATCAGGGAGTTGGAATCTCTGAAACCGAATGTGGCAGTAATTGATAGCGTGCAGACGATTTACTTACCGTCTCTAACGTCGGCAGCGGGATCGGTGGCGCAGGTGCGGGAATGTACTGCTGCATTGATGAAGGTGGCAAAGAGAGAGAGTATCACCCTGCTGATTGTGGGACACGTTACTAAGGAGGGCGCGATCGCTGGGCCAAAAGTCCTAGAACACCTAGTAGATACCGTATTGTATTTTGAAGGCGATCGCTTTGCTTCTCATCGGCTTCTGCGTTCTGTCAAAAACCGCTTCGGCGCAACTCACGAAATTGGCGTTTTTGAAATGGCAGATCGAGGACTCCGAGAAGTTTCTAATCCCTCGGAGTTATTTTTGGGCAATCGGGACGAAGTGGTTCCGGGTACCGCCCTTGTCGTCGCCTGCGAAGGCACTCGCCCGATTGTCGTGGAACTGCAAGCCTTAGTGAGTCCAACCAGTTATAGTTCCCCCCGCCGCTCAACGACGGGTGTTGATTACAACCGACTGCTACAAATTTTGGCAGTATTAGAAAAACGAGTCGGCATCCCTTTATCTAAATTAGATTCTTATGTGGCTTCAGCGGGGGGTTTGAGTGTAGAAGAACCTGCTGTCGATTTGGGAATGGCGATCGCAGTTGTGGCTTCTTTTCGCGATCGCGTTGTCGATCCCCGCACTGTCTTAATTGGCGAAGTTGGCTTAGGCGGACAAGTCCGCGCTGTCTCCCAAATGGAACTGCGCCTGAAAGAAGCCGCCAAACTAGGCTTTAAGCGAGCAATTGTCCCCAAAGGGCAAACTTTCCCAGAATTGGGATTAGAAATTGTACCCGTCGCCAAAGTTATCGATGCCATCATTGCTGCTATCCCAGCCTCTCATCATCATGATGATGAAGAAATGCTAGATGATGATGATGAATAGACGGCATTAAGGTGCAAGTGGTAGCGCTTGGGGAATGATGCGCGATCGCCTTTATTGCGTTTTTTAGGCATCTTGTATCATTTTGGAATCTATCCATTTCACCAATTTTTGTAATATACGCTCTCTCAAAAACCGTTATTAAGCGGAACCAAGGAGAAAGCGAATATAGCAATTCTATTTGAGTTGTGAGCCAGCTCTTCAGATCCCCGACTTCTCTAGGAAGTCAGGGATCTCGCTTTCCCGCATCATTTAGGCTTGCTGTATATTGGCTCAAAAAAATGAATTTATTTATATCCCCAATTATAGAAATTTAACTTTCAATCCCTTAAGAAAATAAACTTTTTATAAAACTAAATAGTTTTATTTGTTAATATTTACCCGCAATTTTATCCGTAATATTACTGATGCACAAATACAAAAAAATAGGCTGAATTAAGAAAAGGGTTAATAATAATTAACTGTCTGGGTGCAGATAATCGATCCTGTTATTGATGAAGAACTCTGGTAAATCTTAACAGAGAGTTACAGCCAATCCAGCACCCAGATTCAGTTTAATTTAGCAATGAATATTACTACCAAGAAAAACGCATGGAAGCTTGAAAGCTCAGTTCCATTATGGTTTTTCGCTTTTGTTCCTTATAAAATAGGTGAAGGCCTACTAATTATACTAATGCCCCTATTTATCATTCAGGTAGTAGGGGGAACCGTCTCTGATGTCGCTAAAGTAAACTCACTGATCGCCCTAGTAGGTATGTTTGCCTTCATTTTATGGGGCAACCTATCAGATAAGATGGGCTATCGTACTCCCTTCTTGATATTGGGATTTCTGGGATTCACTCTCTGCACATCAATGCTCAGCTTTAGCGATAACCTCTCACAAGTATTAATTCTTGGCAGTGTGGGGGGCTTTTTCATGGCAACAATTACCCCAGTAGGTTCAGCATTGGTACTGGATAGTTTTCCCGAACAGGAGTGGCCTAAGTTTTTCGGTAAATTCTATCAGGTAACAGGATGGAGTTTTGTCGCTAGTGTTCTATTCGGGATGCTCTGGCTCAACTTTGCTTCCAAATGCGTGGGCAATGTTGCAGCAATGCGCGGATTATTATTATTTGCAGGTGTTGTTTCGTCGCTGAGTTTACTTCTGTGCTTTCTTTGGGTAAAAGAACCGAAATTTGTTCGCAAACGCCGAAAATTTAATCCGAAACTGCTAGGACAATTGACTGTAGGAGTGATTGAAAGACGAGCAGTTTTTTACCCATCCCGCGCCCTCTACTTTGTACTGCGCCCAAGCTCTCTGAGCCAAGCGGTTCAGCCACTAGGAAGCCCTTTAGGGCGTTATTATCTATGTTCTTTACTATTTTTCGTTGCCATCAACCTGGTTATTGTGCCCTTCCCGGTTTTTCTCACCAACACATTAAAAGCTACGAATACTCAGGTATTCTTAATTGCCTTAGTTAAGTCAACAATAGAGTCTTGGTTGTACGTTCCTGTCGGTCATTGGGTGCATCAGCGACCTGGTATCAAACTCCAAGCCCAGGCTACGGCTCTTAGGGGTGGCGTTTTTGGAATTTTTGTCTTGTTGGCTTTAATTCCGCCTCAACCGAGCAGTCTGGCGTTCGTTGGATTAGCTCAGATATTAAGCGGTATTACTTGGGCAGCGATCGCTGTATCTAGTAGCACGGCAGTGGGTATACTGGCTGGCAAAGACAAGGAAGGTTCGGCAATTGGGTTTTACAACGCAATAATTGGGGCATCAGGCGCACTGGGTAGCTTGGGAAGCGGATACCTTGCTGCTACCTTTGGGTATAGCGTTTGTTTTGGGATAGGCGCACTATTGACAGCATTCACTGCATGGTTGCTTTGGCAACTACAGCCTGTTGTATTAGCCAAAACGTCCTGAGTGGCTTTTGGGCTTTGTAAATAGAAGATACTAGGCAACAATTTTTGAAATGGCCGGGCAAGTGCAAACTCCGGCAAGTGCAAACAAAGACAAATTCTTGAGCGCGATCGCTTGCACTCTGTCTGATTCTGTCTGATTCTGTCTGATTCTGTCTGATTCTGTCTGATGAGGATGCGATCGCATTGCCCCAAATTGTTTCTTGTCTATTTTTATACAACTGTAAGCAAATAGACACTTGTCCTCCTTTGCATCCGACCCAAGTTTGATATTCTGCTAACCACAAAAACAAATCGAAGAATACGGAAGCTTTATCTAATCTTCATAATTTAGTTAAGTATTAATATTCAGCAAAACTCCTTAAAGCCAAGGAAATAGCAGCTTTATAGTTTTACCTACTCTATTTGTAGGTAAATCAAGATATTTTTTTGATAAAGATTCCGTGAACCTACTGGGAATTCATAGCAAGCTATGTAAGTATTTTTAAGTAGACGCCTGTATTTTATAAATATTATGTACAACTCTTCCGAAAGCTCACCTTTAAGCACACGTACAAATTTTGATACGCACAGTGGATGGATTTTGGGAAACCCCATGCAAATCAGCCGACGCAACCGCCGCTTGCTCTTTTGCGCGTTCCTGCTTTTAGGGTTTGTAGGGTGTGTTTTTGGAATATTGCTGGGAGCGGGTCTGGATATTGGAAAAGCTATACTGGCATTTATCGTCTTGTGGGCAGGATTGTGTACTCTTAGTGCCCGCTAAGCGTAAAACGAGAACGATTTTATAGGTCTAGTAGGAAATTAAGCAGATTTTACTCAATTTGCCTAAATAAAGACCTAAATAAAGAAAAGAAGCGCTCAGTTTGCATTCAAAAATTCCAGATATCCATTGCTGAGTTCTTTTACGGCTAATTCATAAAATTGCTTGCCGTGTTCGGGTGTTGCCAAAGCGGGATTAGAACCCATACGCCCATCAGGATAACGGTTACGGAAATCAGTAGCACCATAAATTGGGTGTCCAGAAGCGACTTGATCTGAGAGGGGCGCTTGTTTAATGGCTTCTGGATAGACGTACTGAGTGAGGGCAACTTCACTAGGGGTGGCATGAGAACCTTCTTGGTCTTTATATAGCTCTTTTGCCAGCTTGTAGACAGAACTGCACATGAACCAGTTGCCGACTTGACACTGCACTAACTGGGCATTGGGAATATTTAAATCAGCTAAATGAGCGTAAGTTTCCGAGAAAGCCGCCTTTAGCGTCGCAATATTACCGCCGTGACCATTAATAAAGAAAAATTTGGTAAATCCAGCCCTAGCTAAACAGAGGATATAGTCTCGAATTAGCTGAATCATGGTGCTGGGGCGCAGGCTAATTGTGCCAGGAAAAGCCGTATGGTGCAGCGCCATGCCAACATTGATAGTAGGGGCTACCATTGCGTCAATCGCTTCGCCAACCCCGCGCGCGATCGCTTCTGCACAAATTGCATCTGTCCCAATCAACCCAGTTGGCCCGTGTTGCTCTGTCGAACCAATCGGGAAAATTATCCCCTGAGAACGGTTGAGATAGACTTCTACTTCAGGCCAGGTACTTAAGTGCAGCAGCATAATCAGAATAATCAGAAATGTTGGGCGATCGCTAAAGATAAATTTGGGCGAAACAGCGCACCGACTCCATCCTAGCTGGGTTGAGGGGTCATGTACTCGAAAAGGAATCTCTGAGGCAGCAATTTTGTTGTATGAATGAGGATGGAATTACACTCTCAAGTTCCCCAATTATGCTTTCCCTCGACCTCCCGAAGAACCCATCTAGTCCAGAATTAGGGCGAACAAGCCAGATCCTAATTGTTGAAGATGAGGATCTCATCCGGGAAATGATAGTTTTGGCTCTAGAAGAGGAAGGTTTCGAGGTGGTAACAGCCGCCGATGGGCGTACCGCTTTGACATTTCTTCAGGGTGAGACCCCTGCTACGGTAGATTTCCCCTTTGACCTGATTATTCTCGATTTAATGCTTCCTCAGGTCAATGGCTTGGATCTTTGTCGCTTGTTACGGTATCAAGGAAATCCAGTCCCGATTTTGATTCTCAGTGCTAAAGCAACTGAAACTGACCGAGTTTTAGGTCTAGAAGTGGGAGCCGATGACTATTTAACCAAGCCATTTAGTATGCGGGAGTTAATTGCCCGTTGTCGTGCCTTATTGCGACGCCAACGACTTGGCGGATTGCCCCAAGCGCCAGTGCTGCAATTCAAGGATGTGACGCTTTATCCCCAAGAGTGTCGCGTGATTGTTCGGGGCGAGCAAGTTAACCTATCACCCAAAGAATTCCGCTTGCTGGACTTATTTATGAGTTATCCGCGTCGAGTTTGGTCGCGGGAGCAGCTGATCGATCAGGTGTGGGGTCCAGATTTTGTGGGGGACAGTAAAACAGTAGATGTTCACATTCGCTGGTTGCGAGAAAAATTAGAACGCGATCCTAGCCAACCAGAATACGTAATTACGGTACGTGGGTTTGGTTATCGGTTCGGCTAAAAGATGCAATATGAAGAAGGAAGAGTGAATTTTCAACCTTCCTTCTTCATCAGTAGAGGGGCACAACTAAACATGGCTGGTAGCGGTCGATGGTTGAGAGGCGCTGTTTTTATGAATCACTCCCCCCAACCATTCCCATCACCTTACGTTTATTGGCACTCACCTCTACTAACTTTGTATTTTAAACTGATAGCTTAAATGACCCTCATCGCATTTTTTGTGGGGCTAACTTTAGGAATTGGGTTTTGGATCTGGCGGCGGAACAAGCTTTACCGCCAGTTAGAGCAAATTCTTGGGTTGCTACCTTCAAGTGTCATTGGGGTATCTTTACCGCTGGTTTCGCAGCTACGCAGTGGAATTGCTTTGGCAAATCAGCAGTCTCTTCAGCTAAAGACGCAGTTGCAAATGAATCAAGAGATTCTGCAAGTGGCACCCATCGGCTATCTGGAGGTGGATGAAGAAAACCAGTTGATTTGGTGCAACGAGCAAGCCCGCATTTTATTAGAGCTTCATCGATGGGAACCAGGACAGGTGCGTTTGCTGCTGGAGTTAGTGCGATCCTATGAACTCGATCAGCTAATTGAGCAAACTCGACACCAGCAAAAGCCTTGTGAACAAGAGTGGGTATTTCACCCAGATTGTTCAGATGCAGCGGTAATTGGGGAGATGCGATCGCTTACTTTACGCGCATCTAGCTTGCCCTTAGCCTACGGACAAGTGGGTGTATTTCTAGAAAATCGCCAACCTTTAATCGAACTTTCCCAATCGCGCGATCGCTGGGTTTCCGATTTAGCTCACGAACTCAGAACCCCCCTCACCTCCATCCGTTTGGTAACTGAAACCTTGCAAAAACGCTTGCAGTCTACAAAAGAGCGCTCATTAATTGACCGCCTCCTGCCAGAAGTCAACAGACTAATGAACCTAGTTCAAGACTGGCTAGAACTAAGCCACTTAGAGCAAGATCCCAGCAAACACCTCACCCTAAAATTAGTAGAACTGCGAAGCTTAATTCACTCTGCCTGGGAAACAATAGAGCCTTTAGCACGACAAAAGCAACTCAGCTTTAGCTATTCTGGTTCCGACACCTTACTCATCAAAGCCGACGCATCTCGTCTCACCCAAGTATTTCTCAACTTACTCGACAACAGCATTAAATACAGTCCCCTTGAAGGAGCTATCCGTGTTGAAGTAAATCTTATTCCGAATAAGGATATCCCTAACTTGGTTCAGATCAATATTATTGATTCAGGGATTGGGTTCCCTGAGTTCGATTTACCCCATGTTTTTGAGCGGCTCTACCGAGGAGATCCCTCCAGGCGGCGTCAGCACAACTCCTCTGGAACTTCTGAAGAATTGTCAGTTGTGGTAACGACTGGCAGCGGTTTAGGCTTAGCGATTGTGCGGCAAATTGTCATCGCTCATGGCGGCTCCGTCAAAGCGAAGAATCATCCAGAAACCGGCGGCGCATGGCTGCAAATTGAATTACCTTCCTTTCAATCCCCGCTTGAAATTTAAGGTTAGCCTTCGTTGCAGTTTTGATATTCACTTTGAGTTTTTTGCACCATTTAAGAAAATTAGTATTAACCAATCATGCTAGTCAGACAGAACCCACAATTTAAAAGGGTCCTGAAACACTAAGATGACCAAAGTATGATTCGACTAAATGATTTTTCAAGGGTTTCAGCCCCTGAACTCGGATCGTTAAGTTATTAACTGTGCCTTCCAAAATTAGCTCATAAAAATTACATCTATCCTACGATAGGTTTTCATTTAGTCTATATGCATACAGCCAAATCAACAAATTTAAGCCATCTTAGAGAGTACAGTCGTTTTGTTTTTCTACCAGCAGAGGTGAATGCTTTCCTCTAAACACGTGCATACGGAACGGATACACTTCGATCGCAGAACTAGGGGCTTATTAAGGGATGTTTTGCGAATGGGAGCCTTAGTAGAAAACTCCTTTCGCCTCTCGCATCAAGCCTTGTTTTCCCGTAACCTGGCAGCCGCTAGGGAAATTCCCTTATTGGATAAACAAATTGACCGATTTTATCGCCAAATCGAGCTAGATTGTGCAACTTTAATGACCCTGGAAGCTCCGGTTGCACAGGATTTGCGTTTACTCAGTGCTTGTATGCAGCTGGTGCGAGACTTAGAACGCATTGGTGATTACGCCAAAGACCTAGCAGAAATTGCGATTAAACTCTTTCCTTACCCCCCTCATTCTTGCCTACCGCAGATTGAGGTAATGTCCCATCATGCTCAAGCCATGCTGGCGTCGAGTTTAGTCGCGCTGGCAGATTTGGACGCAGCCGCCGGGAAAGCTGTCAAGCAGCAAGACGATGCTGTGGATAGCGCTTACGAAACGGTTTATCAAACCTTAGCCTTTCAGCGGGATATCAAAGGGGTGGTTGAACCGATTCTGTTGATGGGGTTGATCATTCGGCATTTGGAACGAATGGCAGACCACGCCACCAATATTGGTCAACGAGTTGCCTACATTGTCACGGGAACCCGGTCTTAAAGGCTACAGTCACGGCACGGCAGTGCCCATACTGATTTAAAAGTAAACTTGCACTCATATAGCATTTTTTACTTGCGTTCTATACAGTTCGCGATAAGGGTCTACAGCTAGCTACCTGTAGACCCCTATCGCTGTATTTCCCTCTTATTGAGAAGTGATATAACTGTTACCCTCACTGCTGCTAATGGACTGCATCACTATTACGCTGACACAGTTAACCCGTATTTTGAAGGCAATGGCGGTGGCAATAATGCCCTATCCCGCTTTGCCGAACGCAACCCCATTTATCGGATTGGACCTTTAGGTGCTGGTGTCGGCTTGAACTACAAGATTAGCAACGCTCTGAAGTTGGACTTAGGTTATCTCTCCAACACAGCCAACAATCCCGAAGATGACAACGGGGTTTTTAACGGTAACTACTCAGGTTTGGCACAGTTAGTTTTTGGGACTAACCGATTTAAGGTTGGATTCACTTACATTCACGCCTATGATAATGGCGGCAATAATGCTCCCCGCTTTGCTATGGGCGGTACTGGTACTGGTCTTGCCAATTTGAATCCAGCAACGCTAGCTGCTGCGACTACAGGTGGTCTAACCCAAGCTCAGTTGAGCAGACCCGTTTCAAGCAACTCTTACGGGTTAGAAGCTTCCTTCCAATTAACCCCTCAATTTGTTCTAAATGGCTGGGTGGGCAAAACTGACGCTCGTTTGATTGGCTTAGGCGATGCCGACATTTGGAACTTTGCCCTTGGTCTTGCTATACCAGATTTTGGCAAAAAAGGCAATTTGCTTGGCATTATCGCTGGAGCCGAACCAACTCTCAGAGGTTTAAATGTTCCTGGCCCAGAAAACTTCGAGCGTGATTTTGCCTATCACATTGAAGGTTTCTATAAGTATCAGATGACAAATAACATCTCAATTACTCCGGGCATTATCTGGCTGACATCTCCTAACCAAAACAGAGATAATGATGACATCATTATTGGTACGATTAGAACAACGTTTACCTTTTAATTAGCGGTCAGGGTGAGGATCGATAGTCACAAGTGACAACTAATCACATAAACTAATCTAATCGCTTAATCGCCAACTTTGCTCTTGCCGATTCGGAGCGCAACTTGAAAGCCTCTAAATCGGCTTTATTTGTTGGGTTCCTAGCTAGCGGATTGTCAGGATTGCTTAACCTGTAGATTACCAAATCCTTACCTATCCCTAAACTGACACAACTAGCATTAGAGGAAATTATGTCGCCTACAAGACAATGTTGAGCTTGAGTTGGCAGTGTTTCATGTTTAATAATGATGGAGTTTCTCAAGAAGACTCCCTATAGCGTTCCGTTAATCCGGGATTGTTTCCCTTGAGTTCAGTTAGGTGTGAGGAGATTAGATGTCTAAAATTTTGTGGAATACTCTAAAATTAGGGCCAGCGATCCTAGGTGCATCTTTATTAGTTTGCAGTAGCACGCTTGCCGCACAGACGCCTGAAACTCAAATGGCGAGCGAGCCGATAGCTGCCACTAACCAGGTGACTGATTTATTAAAACCAGCCGACCAATCCCAGCAAGCGCAGCAGACACCTGTTCAAGAACTGGCTGTTCAACCAGAAATTAGTTCTATTCCAGTTTTCACCAACGGCACGTCTGCCCAAGAAACGCCGGTTGCTGAAGCTGAATTAGTGAGTCCGAAACCAGTTTTAGCAGATAACGCGATCGCGCAACCCACTGCTGATGCTGTCCCCACGAGCCAAAACAGCGAATTAGAACAAATCGACCAATACACCAATGAAGTCGGTACAACCGACTCAATGGATCAAGTCACCAACGTCTCGCAGTTGCAAGACGTAGAACCGACGGATTGGGCTTACGAAGCACTGCGAAGCCTGGTGGAGCGCTATGGTTGTATCGCTGGGTATCCCGATGGTACCTTTCGCGGCAACCGGGCACTGTCGCGTTATGAATTTGCCGCCGGGATGAACGCCTGTTTGCTGCAAATCGAAAAACTGATTGCGGCAAGTTCGGCTGACTTTGTCACTAAAGAAGATTTAGCGACGCTACAGCGGCTAATTGATGAATTTGGGGCAGAATTAGCCACCCTCAGAACGCGAGTAGATAACTTAGAAGGTCGCACGGCATTTCTGGAAAGCCATCAATTCTCGACGACGACTAAGCTGACTGGCGAAGTTATCTTTGCGCTTGCTGACGTTTTTGGTGAAGAAAGGGCTGGCGGGGGCGACATAGACGCTAACCTCATTTTTGCTGACCGTGCCCGTTTGAATTTTGACACTAGCTTCACGGGCAAAGACCGCCTGCGAACCCGCCTGCAAGCTAGAAACATCTTTCAATTTGATGCCGGTAGCGCGTCAAGACCCAATATTACGGGTACCAGCATGACCCGCTTGGGATTTGACGGAAATAACGGAAATGATTTCGAAATCGACGACTTTTACTATCGTTTTCCCCTAGGCGATAAGCTCTTAATCCAAATTGATGCCGCCAACGTTGAATTCAATGACAACGTCTACACCTTCAACCCCAATTTCGAGAGTAGTGGAAGTGGCTCTATCTCCCGCTTTGGGCGTTTCAACCCCATCTACCGACTAGGTTCTGAGGGGACTGGGTTGACTGCGACCTACAACTTTAGCAAGGCATTAAACCTATCTTTAGGTTATCTAGCGCCTCGAGGCAACGATCCTTCAAACGGTTACGGGGAATTCAGTGGTGCCTATGCAGGTTTAGCTCAACTTGTTTTCCGTCCTAGTGACGCCCTGAATGTGGGTTTGGTTTACGCCCATACTTATGAGAACCAAGAAAAAGGCGTCAGCTTCATGTCGAGTACGGGTAGTAGATTTGCCAACCGGCCCTTCGGGAACATTGCGACTTCAGGCAATCACTACGGACTGAATGCAAGCTTCCGGCTTGGTTCTGCCATTACCCTCTCAGGCTGGGCAGGTTACTCAGTAGCTACAGCTGAAATTAGTCCGGTTGGTCTTGCAACTACAGGATCTAATGCAGATATTTGGAACTGGGCTGTAAGCTTAGCCTTCCCAGACTTGGGCAAAAAAGGGAACCTACTTGGTTTCGTATTTGGGATGCCGCCTAAAGTGACCGACAACGATGTCAGTAACAATGAAGATCGGGACACCTCATATCATGTAGAGGCTCTGTATCGCTATCGGTTGACTGACAACATTGAACTCACCCCAGGTTTGTTGGTGATTCTTAATCCCGAACACAACGACAACAACGACACACTCTACGTAGGAACGCTGCGAACAACCTTTAAGTTCTAAGCACCTGCGTTTCGGGTAGGGGCGGGGGATTCCTCGCCCGCTCGTCTCTGACCCAACAAACGGTAGATTTACGCCAATAAAATGCTGTGTGCGATCGCTCCTATCTGAACTTAAGCGATCGCACTTTCTTGTGCAGATCCAAGCCTCCGAAACTGCTTCGATCTGCGCTTTCCTGCTGCCAATCATCACCTTTGCTTAACCTGTAGATTACCAAAGCCTTACCTTTACCTAAACTTGCAGAACTAGCATAAAGATCGGCAGGGGTAGCATTTTATTTTTGTAAATACGCTATCTTGTGGAGTTGGTTTTCATTTGCTCTAGTTCTTTCCCACCTCCTGGCAGTAAATACAACGACAATAACCGCCAGGAAGGAACATGCACCTAGCATTTTTGACAATTCTTCAGCGTCAGCTTTTTAAAGACTCAAAGATTCAGTATGTTTTCTCCAATGCATTCAACACGACGGGCTTTTCTCGTTCCCTTTATTGCCCTCTCACTGAGCGTGGCTGCCTGTCAGTCGCCAAATACCACTCCTACCAGCAGTCCAGCGGCAGGACCAACAGGTAGCCCCACTCCTGCTGCCGCTGGCGGTGGCAACGTCAGCCTCACAGGTGCCGGTGCTAGTTTTCCAGCTCCTTTGTATCAGCGGTGGTTCTCTGAGTACAACAAGCAAAATCCCAATGTCCAAGTCAGCTATCAATCGGTTGGCAGCGGCGCTGGTGTGGAACAGTTCACCCAGGGAACCGTGGACTTTGGTGCCAGCGATACGGGGATGAAACAGGAGGAAATCACCAAGGTTAGCAAGGGTGCTGTGTTATTACCCATGACAGCAGGCAGCATTGTTCTAGCCTACAACCTGCCCGATGTCAAAGGTCTCAAGCTACCGCGTGCAGTTTACACCGATATCTTCTTGGGCAAAATCAAGAAGTGGAACGATCCCAGAATTACCCAAGCCAATCCTGGGCTGAATTTACCAGACAGGGAGATTACTGTTATCCATCGCTCCGATGGTAGCGGTACTACAGCAGTCTTCACCAAACATCTGAGTGCGATTAGTCCGGCATGGAAAAGTGGCCCTGGCGACGGTAAAACTGTCAACTGGCCTGTCGGCGTGGGTGCCAAAGGCAACGAAGGCGTCACCGCTCAACTCCTGCAAAGTGATGGTGCCATCGGTTATGTCGAGTACGGCTACGCCAAGCAACAAAATATCCCTGTAGCGGCGCTGGAAAATAAAGCGGGCAAGTTTATTGAACCCTCCAGCGAAAGCGCGGCTAACACGCTAGCCGCAGTGACTCTGCCCGCAGACTTGCAAGTTTCTATCACCGACCCAACCGGCGAGAATTCTTACCCAATTGTCACCTATACCTGGGTCATGGCTTACAAGACCTATGAGAATCCTGACGAGGCAAAAGCCCTCAAGGATGTCTTGAAGTGGTCGTTAAACGAAGGACAAAAGTACAGTGAAGAGCTAGGATACGTGCCTCTTCCCCAGCCTGTTGTAGCCAAAGTTCAAGCAGCAGTGGATACCATCAAGCCGTAAGTTTCAGCGTTAGATATTGCCCGAATCGGCAAGAGGCTAATCCTTTCTGAACCGGAATGTTAGTCAAGTAGGCACTGCTTACCCTACTTGACTATGAAAACTTTACAATGAAGTTTTTGGGATTGGAGAGTGAGAATCTAGAACTTCCAATCCTGAATTCGCCTAGCACTATATCGCCTACAAAAGTAAAAACTTGGGAAAATTCAGAGATTCCCGGTAGACGTATACCTAGCTCTTGATATAAGATTAAAGGCTGTGACTTTTTGGCGAAACCAATGAACGCTCAGGAAATCATCCGCTCGATTGAAGCGGAGCATCTGAAAAAAGAGTTGCCCATTATCCATGTGGGCGACACCGTTAAGGTTGGGGTAATTATCCAGGAAGGCGGTAAAGAACGGACGCAGCCCTATGAAGGCGTCGTCATTGCCAAGGGCGGGAGCAGCATTAACTGTACGATTACCGTGCGGCGGGTATTCCAGGGAGTAGGCGTTGAGCGGGTATTTCTGCTCCATTCTCCCCGAGTTGAAAGCATCAAGATTCTTCGTCGGGGTAAGGTGCGTCGTGCTAAACTATACTATCTGCGCGATCGCGTTGGGAAAGCCACTCGCGTTAAACAACGCTTTGACCGTAGCCTGTAGTCCAATTTGGACAAGGCTATTCCCGATTGACGCCGCTAGGGGTTAAACTTAAATAGAGAAAAGTTCAGCCTCTCGCTCTCAAATCCACCTGTGCGCTCTTAGTTCAGTTGGTAGAACGCAGGTCTCCAAAACCTGATGTCGGGGGTTCAAGTCCTCCAGGGCGCGCTCTCATCACAAAACAGGACTGAGAACTGAAGAGTGTTCGCGAAGTAGCGCAACAGCGCTAACAGAGTGAAAACATAGAGGGACTCAGAACTTAGGCATCAAAGCTCTGCCCGAAAGCATTCCTGTGGTTGCATAGTCAGCCTCAAAAACGTTTACTTTCGGGTAGACTTGTGTTGTGTAGGTGGTTCATCAGTATTGCCTAAGTCAGGTGCTAGACCCAACGATTGCATCGGTATCTGCGTAGATTGGCAGCACATTAGGCTGTACACAGCTAAAAGCGGTAGAAATGAACTGCTCAAGAGCTGTATTAACGGGAGAGATATTGTGGCAAAGAAAAACGAAGCCGAGAGCGAAGCAAAAACAACTGGGTTTAATATATCAACCTTTTTTCAGGAAACCAAAGACGAACTGAATAAAGTCGTCTGGCCCAGTCGGCAGCAATTGCTCAGCGAATCTGCTGCTGTGCTGTTAATGGTAACTCTTTCGGCAGTTTTAATTTATCTGGTTGATGGTTTCTTTGCTTGGGCAGCAAAGCAGGTGTTCGGATGAGTTTTGCAACCGACAATCCACAGGATTTCAATCAACTCGAAGACACGTCAGATGGCTCGGTAAAATCCCGGTGGTACGCTGTTCAGGTGGCATCTGGATGTGAAAAGCGTGTCAAGACAAACTTAGAACAGCGGATTCAAACTCTTGATGTTCGCGATCGCATTCTCCAGGTGGAAATTCCTCAAACTCGCACCCTGAAAATGCTCAAAGATGGCACTCGCAAGGAGTCGGAAGAAAAAGTCTTTCCCGGCTACGTGCTAGTCCGGATGCGGCTAACTCCTGGGGCAGATGGTGAATTGGAGATGGACGATGAAGCTTGGCAGGTTGTCAAGAACACCCCAAACGTGATTAACTTTGTCGGTGCAGAACAGAAACGCCGTTACGGACGGGGACGCGGACACGTTAAACCCTTGCCGCTGAGTTTTTCAGAAGTCGAACGTATCTTTAAACAAGCTACCGAGCAAGAGCCAGTAGTGAAAACTCATCTGGCTACAGGAGATAAAATTATTGTCCTTTCTGGTGCGTTTAAAGATTTTGAAGGCGAGGTCATTGAAGTCAGCCCAGAAAGAAGCAAGCTGAAGGCGTCACTATCCATTTTTGGACGCAATACGCCGGTAGAATTGGAGTTTAATCAGGTTCAGAAACAAAGCTAAATAGTTAAGATGGCAAAGAAAGTTGTTGCAATCATCAAGCTAGCTCTTAATGCGGGCAAAGCTAACCCTGCCCCGCCAGTGGGACCAGCGCTCGGTCAGCACGGGGTCAATATCATGGCGTTCTGTAAAGAATACAACGCCAAAACAGCGGATCAAGCTGGGATGGTAATTCCGGCAGAAATCTCAGTCTATGAAGACCGCAGTTTTACCTTTGTTCTGAAGACACCACCGGCATCCGTTCTGATTCGTAAGGCAGCTGGCATTGAGCGAGGCTCCAACGAACCAAACCGGAAAAAAGTGGCGTCAATTTCAAAGGCACAGTTGCAAGAAATTGCTCAAACTAAAATGCCGGATCTCAATGCCAACGACATTGATGCGGCAATGAAAATTGTGGAAGGAACTGCCCGGAATATGGGCGTTACTATTAACGAATAGCGATTCTTTGATTCGCTAATTGCAAGCACGCGGAAAGCTGGCAACGTAAACCCAATCGGGGGAGAGGTAACATCTCGTTAGTGACCCCAGGAGAAAAATATGGCAAAGAAAGTATCCCGTAGGCTCCAAGAGCTGCAAAAGAAAGTCGAAGATCGACCCTACGAACCCACAGAGGCTCTCAACCTTTTAAAAGAGACAGCCACTGCCAAGTTTCCTGAATCTGCTGAGGCGCATATCCGCCTGGGAATCGATCCCAAATATACCGACCAACAGCTGCGAACAACCGTTGCTTTGCCCAAAGGAACTGGACAGACAATTCGAGTTGCCGTAATCGCCAGAGGGGAAAAGGTCCAAGAAGCCAGCAATGCCGGTGCTGATATTGCCGGTTCCGAAGAGCTGATTGACCAAATCCAAAAAGGCATGATGGATTTTGACCTGCTGCTGGCGACACCGGATATGATGCCCCAGGTGGCAAAACTGGGACGTTTGCTCGGTCCCCGTGGCTTGATGCCCAATCCCAAAGGTGGGACGGTGACGTTCGATCTAGTGCAGGCGATCGCTGAATTTAAAGCTGGTAAGTTAGAATTCAGAGCTGACCGTACTGGGATCGTCCACGTTTTGTTTGGCAAAGCTGCCTTCCCAACTCAAGACTTGCTTGTGAATCTTAAGGCGTTACAGGAAACGATTGACCGTAACCGTCCTTCTGGAGCCAAGGGTCGCTACTGGCGCACAGTGTACATATCTGCGACAATGGGGCCATCGATTGAAATTGACATCAACGCCCTGCGCGATCTAAAGCTGACTGAAGCTGCCTAAGATTTAGCCCTGTAGGGGCAAGGGTTTCCCACCCTTACAGGAACAATCGATTGAGTAAACAACAGGAGCAAGATTTAAAGTTTTCAGCCCAATTAACTGAATAGCACGCGCCGGAGACAGCAGGAGCTGATGGCTTAATTTCCTGCCTAGGTTTGCGACTTTACCGCATTAAGGTCAATCTTCTCGCCACACGCAACATGGCAGAAACTGCACCAAAAATGCGAACTCTGAAAAGGGTTCCTTGGGATATTGCGTAACCCCGGCTCAACCGCTGGGGTTTTTAATTGGGCTTTTTTAGGTTTGGCATTCTGCATTTTCTAAAGGAGGTGAAAGATACATGGGTAGAACGCCGGAAGATAAACGGGCGATGGTCGCTGAAATCAAAGAAACTTTAAATGTAGCTCAGCTGGCAATCGTCATCGATTACCAGGGGTTATCAGTTTCGGAGATTATGGACTTGCGGCGGCGGCTGCGTCCCAGCGGCACCGTTTGCAAGGTGAGCAAGAACAAGCTGATGGGAATTGCCATTGAGGGTGATTCCAACTGGCAACCGATGTCAGAATTCCTTAAAGGTTCTTCTGCTTTCTTGCTAGTCAAGGACGATTTGAGCGGCGCAATTAAGGCTTACCAAGACTTCCAAAAAGCCACTAAGAAGACAGAACTTCGTGGTGGTGTAATGGAAGGTCGAGCTTTGAGCCAAGCTGACATCAAAGCGCTGGGAGATTTGCCTTCCAAGGAACAACTCATGGCGCAAATTGCTGGAGCTATCAATGGCTTGGCAACCAAGATTGCTGTGGCTATCAACGAAGTTCCAGCTTCGCTGGCAAGAGGACTACAAGCGGTCTCCGAGCAGCAGCAAGAAGGTGGCAACGGCGAAAGCGATGCAACTGCTACTGCCTCAGCGTCTGAGGAATAAATTGGCGGCTACAGGTACAAAGTCTGCCGATGAAGGCAGCTACCTAAACGCCTAAAGAATGGATTCGCGGCTACACAAACAAAGCCTGCCTAGGCAGGCTGTAACAAAAATAACGTTACTGGAGTTTTGAAATGTCTGCTACAACTGACCAAATTCTCGATCAACTAAAATCACTGACTCTGCTGGAAGCTTCTGAACTCGTTAAGCAGATTGAAGAGGCTTTCGGCGTTAGTGCTGCTGCCCCTGCTGGTGGAATGATGATGATGGCGGCTCCTGGTGCTGCTGCTGCTGCGGAACCAGTTGAAGAGCAAACTGCGTTTGACGTGATTCTGGAAGATGTCCCAGCTGATAAGAAGATTGCCATTCTTAAGGTAGTACGCACTATCACGGGTCTGGGTCTGAAGGAAGCTAAGGATTTGGTAGAATCTACTCCCAAGCCAGTTAAAGAAGGCGCTGCCAAAGAAGAAGCTGCTGATATCAAGAAGCAGTTGGAAGAAGCTGGTGCGAAGGTAGCAGTTAAGTAGAAGGCTAATGGCTAATGGTTTTTTTCAATGAGCCATTAGCCATTCAGTAGGCGGGATTAATTATTTGTAGGATGAGTTAGCGATCGCGTAACTCATGCAAATTTGGGGTTTCCTGGCGTTTTTCCAACTAACCTACGAAAATCTACGAAAATCTTCAATTTAATTGCATCCGCCTACTTAGCAAAAAATCACCGAATAGAAATGAAGTAATTTCCTGAAGCTAAACAGGAATTACGATTCAGGAGTCTAAGGAAGGCTCCTTTTTTTGAGGTGATTTTTTAGGTAATCTAATCCCTCTTTTGTTACTAGGGGGAATTCCGAGCGACCATGCGATCGAAGACTAAACGAGACATCTTGGGAAAAATTGTCTTATCTTGGGCGTAGGCGGCATCGTCACCAAAGACTGTCAAAATATAAACGGTGCTACCATCTCTGGTTGCGACAAATGCCGCTTCTTGGCGCGAAAAAGAAGTCCAACCCGCCTTTGAGTAAAAATCAATATCCACATCAGACAAAGCCTCGCCAAAAAATTCCTGGATGGGGTTGAAGTCACCCCAGGTTTTTGACTCTTGCGTCCTCATTTCTGGACGCAAATCTCTTCTTAGCCATCCGCACATTTTTTCGCTAGCGGCTGCGGAAACCGCCTGTCCAGTTCCACACATTTCGTACAGGAGCCTAGCTGCCTGATCGGTTGTTATCTTATTCCGAATTGGATCTTTGGGATCGCCTCGCATTTGCAAATCAATCTCTAGAGGTTCTGGAAGCCTTAGGTAGGGGATTGGATAAGTTTTTTGGCTAATATTAATGTCTTTGTAGCCTGCTTCTCTAAAAAAATGATTAACTTGTTGACGCTTATCTAGCCATATTTTAAACTCTTCATCATTTTCTATTTTCGGTCTAGATTGCGTATCGGTTAACAGGTCAAGAATGACGCTAGCTGCCTCGTTATCAGACTCCTCGATCATTTTGGACACATATAAAGAAAATGCACCTTCGTCTGCCCAAATCCCGTTTTCTATCTGAGCATATAGAGCCACCATCCAAAACATCTTAATGACGCTAGCTGGATATCTCAAAGTATCTTGTTTATATCCGGCAATTTCACCTGTTTTAACGTTGATTAAGGTAATAGATAAAGGCTTTGTGGGTAAGTCTTTCTCAATCGCCAATTTCACAACATCATCAACAATTTCTTCCAAATCTTGACTCTGCTTAAAGTTCGGCGGAGTCTTGACATTGTAGGTAAGTTGTGAGGGATTGCGTCCGGGGAGGCGAGATGGAAGAGGTAATAATGCAGTTTTAGCCCAAGGGGGAAGTACCGGCAAGGTAGAACTGAGTGGTTTGGATACGACTGCTGGACGCTGAGTTAACAACCGATTTAACGTTAATCCACAAGTTGTAAAGATTGTAGCGGAGGCGATCGCTAAAGCCGCAAATCGCAGCCGTCGCACCCGTCTCTTGACTTGATGGGCACGAGCTGCACGTCTGGCTTTAAATTTGGCAATTTGTTGGGCACGTTTATTCGGTTTTGGTTGTGGTTGCTGACCCACGAGCTGCACCTTATGGTTTTTAAGTTTTCCTGATTTCTCGTTTTAAATAATTTTCAAGGAACTGCACGGGGAGTTATTGAATTTCTCTGATCGTTTTGTATTCAAGGATTTTCCATTTGCTGTCTACTGATTGCAAAGTGTATCGCACCAACCGAGTTTTGAAGTCAGTTTCGTTGGGGTCGATATTCCCATTCTTATAGAGAGTACGTTCTTCAGTTACCCTAATTTCGATGGTTGCACGATCGCCATCCACGGTAAATTGTTTAACATCTCCGACTTTTTGAACGCCGTATTGGTAGTAAGCATTGTTATTCTCTAACCAAGCCATTGAGCCGCCCTCACCAACGGTATTTTCATAGAGTTGTCCCGTGGTCAGTTCGGCAGCAAGTTCGCGATTGAAGGGGGGAGCGAATATTTTTCGCTTGCTGTTTACCCACCGATTAATTAACGCGACAGCTTCTTGTTGAGCTTGCTGAGGGTTTTCTATATTGGGAGAACGGTTAGCAAAAAAACTTGGTAACTTTCCAGTTGTGAATAAAATACCACCCAGAATTGCTACCCCGATCGCACTGCCTAAAATTACTGCCTTCTGCCAATCTCTTGAATCGGAGATAGTTCTGGTGGCAACAGGTTGGGAGGATGACACCGCAGTGGTTTGTAAAGAAGCAACTTCAGGAGGGTAAGAAGGCACCGTGGATGGCTGATAAGTGTTTTCTGGGGGTGGAGAAACGACTGGCGGAGGAATGTAAGGAACTGTGGGGGGAATTGGAGAGACTGGAGTTTCTAAAGCATGAAGCATTTCTTGGACATTCGTATAGCGATCGCTCGGATGAGACTGAATCGCCTTATCCAGCACCGCCAGCAAACTGGCGCTAACATTCAAAGTGTACTGATGCCACAGAATCTCGCCGCTGTCACGATCGATATTTAAGGATTGAGGGAGTTTTCCGGTCAGTAGATAAATCGCCGTCAAACCCAAACTATACAAGTCACTCGAAAAAAGTGGGCGTCCGATTGCCTGCTCGCTAGGCATAAATCCAGGCGTCCCAATTACAATTGAGCTGATGGTACGCCCCTCAGAATTGACGATGGTGCCCATCGTTTCTTTCACCGCCCCGAAATCAATTAAGACGGGTTTGGTATCCCGTTTTCGCACAATCACGTTGGCTGGCTTAATATCTCGATGGACAATCCCTTTGTGATGCACGTAATCTAGGACAGGTAATAGATTTACCAAAATTTCCCGCACCGAACTCTCGCTGAGAGATCCCTGCTGTTGCACCATTTGAGCCAGCGTTTCCCCCTCAATCCATTCCTGAACTAGGTAGAACTGATCGCCAGCCGCAAAGTAAGCATACAGCCGGGGAATCTGGTAATTGCCTTCGCCCAACTCTTCTAAGATGGCGGCTTCGCGTTGGAATCGATCTTTAATTAGCTGGTACTGGGGATTATTCGTCACCGGCTTGAGTCGCTTGATCGCGCACCGGCGACCCGAAGGCATATGGATATCTTCTGCCAGAAAGGTTTCGCCAAACCCACCAGCGCCCAGCGTCTGAATTATGCGATAGCGATTGTCCAACAGCGTTGGCATCATTGGCCTTCACCGCGTAAGGTTTTCTTTAGAAGATAACATCAGGTATTCAGGACATTTCTAGCAGTTTCAGCAAAATTTACCAATAGTTAAAGAAGGATAAAGAAGGAGAAACCTCGGAAAGGTTTCATTTTCCTAAAAAAAGTTACCCACTTTCAGAGAATGCAATGACCAGCCAATCAGGGCAGCGGACTGTTATCAGCACCAATCCCTATTTGGTGCTAAATAATCAGGGGCAGATTTTACCACCTTTAGAAATGACAGCAGACCGACACATACTGGGACGCGATCGCGCTTTCGCCGATCTAATTGTTCCAGATGATTGGCGCGTCATCTCCGCTTGCCAAGCCGTCTTACATAGAGATGGGGATGACTATTACATTTATGACGGCGATGGACGCAAACCCAGTACCAATAAGTTGTTTGTAGATCACCGATTGATTACACCCACAGAAGGCTATCGCCTGGAAAATGGCATTGAAATTCAAATTGGTCAAAATCCCCAGAATTTAATTCATCTGAGGTATTTCAATCCCTCCAGCGCCAAAATGCTGACGCCACCGCGTCCCGTCTCGCTGAAAAATCGGTCGGTGGAAATCGGACGCGACGCCAATGCCACGATGCAGTTAGATTCGCCCATCGTTTCTCGGCGTCACGCCACGATTGATACGGACTCTCAGGGGCGCTACATCCTGCAAGATCGCAGTACCAACGGCGTTTTTATAAACGGGCAACGAGTCACGGGTTCTGCTGTCCTGTCACAGGGGACAACCATTCGCATTGGGTCATTTACCCTGGTGCTACGCGGCGACAATCTGGTAGTACTCGATCAGGGCAATCAAATTCGTCTGGATGCTGAGAATCTGGTCATCAAAGGGCGTCTGGATGGCGTTTCCCTGGCAATTGAACCAGGGCAATTTGTGGCTTTGGTGGGGGGAAGCGGAACGGGTAAATCCACGTTGCTGAAGACTTTATTGGGGATTGAGAAGACGGCTAAAGGTGCGGTGTATCTCAATGGCGACAATTTGCAGAAAAACTTTAATATGTACCGCACGCAAATTGGTTATGTGCCCCAAGATGATATTTTGCACCGAGATTTGACGGTGGTAGAGGTGCTGACTTATGCGGCGGCGCTGCGACTTCCGCCGGATACGGATGTGTCACAGGTGGTGCAAAAAACTCTAACTGATATTGAAATGTCCGATCGCCAAGATGCCTTAATCAAACATCTCAGCGGCGGTCAGCGCAAGCGAGTCAGCATTGGGGTAGAACTTTTAGCCGATCCAAAGCTGTTTTTCTTAGACGAACCGACTTCGGGACTCGACCCTGGTTTGGATAAGAAGATGATGCAGATGTTGCGGAGATTAGCGGATCAGGGACGCACGATTATTTTAGTCACTCATGCGACGGCGAATATCAAAATGTGCGATCGCGTTGCTTTTCTCGGTCGCGGCGGACGACTTTGCTACTATGGCATCCCGGAGGACGCGCTGAAATTTTTTGGGGTGACAACGGATAATTTTGCCGATATTTACACGCAACTGGATAAGGAGAAAGAAGAAGAAACGGAAGCCATCGTTCAACAATACGCGAATCAGTTTCGCCAATCGCCCGATTATCAACGCTACATTGCAAATTCCCTCGGTGCTGGCAGTCATACGCTACAAAACGCCGGTTCACCTCCCCAGAAAGCCAGTATCTCGCCTTGGAAGCAATTAGCTTTGCTGAGTGGGCGCTACTTGAAGATGATCGGACGCGATCGCATCTATCTCGCCTTATCTCTTCTAACTTCTCCCATCGGTATCGCCTTGATTCCCCTAGCAATTGGTGGGAAAAACCCTCTCATTCTTAGTAGCGAATCCGATCCTGCCCTTGCACCTTTAGCGCTGCGAGTATTATTTGTATTTACCTGCGCTGCGATTTGGGTCGGACTTTCCAGTTCTTTACAAGAAATTGTGAAAGAATCTGCGATTTACTTGCGAGAAAGATTGGTAAATTTAGGGTTAATTCCTTATCTCGCTTCAAAAATATTCGTTCTTTCCGGTCTAGCCTTATTGCAAACCTTGCTGATTTCAGCAGTAATTCTGATTGGTTTCAAATCTCCGCAACCTGAATTGATACCTTGGTCTTTAGGATTTGCAGTAAATACCTTTTTGACGCTTGTTACTAGCATGAGTTTAGGCTTACTGGTTTCATCCCTTGCCAAAAATAGCAGTCAAGCGAATAGTGCTTTACCTTTACTTTTGCTACCTCAAATTATCTTTTCCGGGGTTTTATTTAAGATAGAAGGAATTGCCAGTAAAATTTCCTGGTTGATGTTAAGTCGGTGGTCGATTGGTGGTTACGGTTCTTTGGTCAATGTCAATGCAATGGTTCCCGATCCGATATTTTTACCGAATGGTACGCTTGCGCCGATGCCGTTTGATAAAACGCCTATTTACGATCCAACGTGGCAGAATTTAGGGTTAAATTGGGGAATTTTGTTGCTGCACGCGGTAGTCTATTTAACAATCAATTTTTGGGTACAAAAGCGGAAGGATATATTTTAATCCTTAACCCGTTCAAACGCTAGCGATTTAAATCGCCCAGCTTAAGCAAAAATCAACTAAAGTAGACTGAAAAATACTATTTGTAAACAATGTCGCTACAAGCATTTGTTATATTTTGCTGTCGCTTTAACCAAGCAGAAATAATTAGAATTCTCCCAAAGTTAACGATGAAAATATTTAACATTTCCTGGCAGCAGACGGATTGTGTTCGTGCAAATCTGCATCCCAAATACTGATGTAAATAACATCACAATCTTGGCGGACAATCATACCTTTTAAAGAGCCTTGAGTAAAAGTGTAAGAACTCCTCCGACGCTGTTGCACCTGTTTTAGTCCCTGTTTAGTATAATTGTTGGCTCCACCTGTTAATAATCCGTCTAAAGTCGTCTCCACAACTTGAGGATCTACTGTTGGGTAAAAGGAGGCTTCAGTTTGGCGAAGACGACCGGAATTCCGATCGAATAAGTAGCCAAGATCGATCTGATTTGGCACTAAGTTATAGACGACAGCGCGGGTTCTCCAAGCACCACTCACATCTCTATTTGGAGTGCCGAGGGATGCTTGGATAGTGCTTCTTGATGTACCGACGGGAAATGTGGGAACGCTCGAAACTGGACGATTTGGATTCGGGTTATTGTTTTGGGGTACGGGTGCAGGTTCGGGAGTTCGCACAGGTTCAGGCGAGCGCGCGGGTTCAGGTGTTGCAGATTGAACGGGTGCAGGTTCTTCTGGAGTTTGCGCTGGTTCGGGTTCGGGCGATCGCTCCGATTGTGGACTAGGAGATTCAGCAATAACTGGCGGCGTCGCTTCGTCCTGTCTGGTCGGTGAATTTTCCGGTGATGGTTCAGGCGATGTCTCTAGGGGACGATTTCCTTGAGGGGTTTGTTCTGTTTCTCTGCGGACTGGTTCTGATGTTGATGGAGGAGAGGCGATGGTAGGCTGCGATTCGGGTGATTTTTTGAAAAATTGGCGAGGAATGACAATAGCACTCACCAAGATCAATCCACCTACAATGCCGATTAACAGAGGATTCCATCGCCGTCCTTGACCAACTACAGGCGCAGGGTTTTGAGGGGTATGCGGCGAATTGACAGGCGCAGGCGAAACGTTCCTGCCACCACCCGGAGACACTGCAACGGTTGCCATATTAGACACTCCAGCACCCCCAGCAGAAGCCACCGTTGGAGTTGCACCCGATTGTAAACCATCGAGCATTTCTCTGGAAGTGGAATAGCGATCGCGCGGATGCGACTGAATCGCCTTATCCAAGACAGCAACAAAACCCGGACTAACATTCGCTGCGGACTGATGCCACAAAATCTCCCCCGTTCGCGGATCGGTTGGTAAATCTTGCGGTAGTTTCCCCGTGAGTAGATAAATCGCCGTCAGCGCCAAACTATATATGTCGCTGGCGAAGACGGGTTGCCCGACTCCCTGTTCCGGCGGCATAAATCCCGGCGTGCCAATTACAATCGAGGCGGGAGCATTCCCTGGATGCACCGCCGCACCCATACTTTCCTTAACGGCACCAAAATCAATCAATACCGGCTTCCCATCCCGTTGCCGGATAATAATATTGTCCGGTTTGATATCCCGGTGAATAATGCCCTTGCTGTGGATATAATCCAAGACAGGCAGCAGACTGACAAGTATCTCCTTAACTTGACTTTCAGGCACTAACCCCTGAGTTTGCACCTTTTTCGTCAGGGTTTGCCCTTCAATCAATTCCTGCACCAGGTGAAACTGCCCAGCTTCCGAAAAGTAGGCGTACAACTTGGGGATTTGATCGCTCCCTTCACCCATTGCCTCTAAAATAGCCGCTTCCCGTTGGAATCGATCTTGCGCCATCTGGAACATCTGGGGATTATTTGCCATCGGCTTCAGCTGTTTAATTACGCAGCGACGTTGTGACGGCATATGAGTATCTTCTGCCAGAAAGGTGTTGCCAAATCCACCACTTCCCAGCGTCTGGATAATGCGATAGCGATTGTTCAACAGGTGTGGATTCATGGGATGTTAGGGCGGTCGGGGTTGCTTGGTGCAAGGATTGTAGAAGACTTGCGGTTATGGCGTCCTTACTTTAGGTCTAGTAAGCCACTTTCTTTTAATTTTGGATTAAAGCGGAGTTCTTCTTGAACCCCACGAGATTTGAGCTGCTGAAAAATTTCTTCTTCAACGCGCCGTGCTACATTTTTTAACAGCTTCCCTTGCCCGACTTCATCCATCGCTGGACTTGTAAACTTAGTTTGTTCCTCAGCTGTCATGGCTCGTTTTGCATCAATCGGATCGTTCCATGCAGCTTGTTCGGAACCATTACCGGGAGGGACGGCACCATTTTCTTCAATCCAGGCATTCCGAATGCTCTCTAGCAGGGTACGGTTCGGGCGATCGCTCGTGTGTGCTTTTAGCCAATAGCAGCGTTCGTGTTGACGTACCAAATGTTGCTTGAGACTGAGATTGATATCGCGGGAATAGTTGATCAGTTGCAGCACTTTCTCTCGATCGAATATTGCGTATACGCCAATTTTTCCCTGAAATTTCTCTGGTAAATGTCCGGTTTCGTCGAGGTAAGGGATATATTCTAGGCTGGCAAGAGATGGAATATCGCTTTCAGAAGTCATCGGTATTTTTTGAGTTATTTATTTGACTTTTTGATAATCTCACAGAGGTGGCTCGGACAAATTCCAGAAAAAATATTGCTCTTGAATTTATCCCTAGATTTAGATTTAGGCTTAAACTCAGAGGTTCTTCTTTTAGGTGTCATCTTACTGCCAAAAAAGCGCTAGAAAATAATTAACCTTATCTCTACACTTCTGCGCTCACGCTTCACAAGCTTAGTGAAGGATAATGCACCTTCACCATCTTAAAGCGTCTGGAGCAGCGAACGTTGCCGCGCTAACAAGAATTAAATGATTAAGCTATAATAATCAATTTTTTTAATCTGAATGAATCCTTATGCCAATGGGGATGACACAGTTGCTCTATCCGGCAGAAGATTGGAATTATTAGAATAAATAGTAAGTATGGCTACCAGGGAGATTGGCAGAATTGAATACGCAAGGCAAATGGATCTGTGATGGTGTACCGAAAAACAACAATCAACAGTACCCAAGCAATGAAGCCCATCCACCCCAGGAAAATCACGGGCCAGACTGTATTGTTTGCGGCTTGCCTAGAGAGGCAATGAATCCTCAGAAAAGCCAGAAAACGGTCATCTCTAAGCCGCCCGGTTCTAAGCCTTCACTTCTGCTGCCAATCCTGATTCTGCTGGGGATTCTGGCGGCTCTAGCGGGGGGATTTGGGTTGTATAAACTGACACAGGGGAATAAACAACCGGCAATCGTGGCGTCTCCTGAGACTCAATCTCCCACCGCTAGCGACAATGCACCCACGGAAACTGCCGATCCGCAAGCGATCGCAAGCGATACCGCTGATAATTCCGAGTTGATCAGTCAAGGCGAGAAAATCCTATTAAAGGATGCAACAAATTCCCAAAAAACAGCCGCCGCAGTCGCGTTTGCCCAGAAAAATTGGGAGGAAGCGATCGCGCAATATCAACAAGCGGTCAGCGTCAACCCCAACGATCCCGAAAGCAAAATTTACCTGAATAACGCCAAAGCAAAAAAAGCCGGGAATCCCCTAACAATGGCAGTCGTGGTTCCCATCACCCCCAGTCCGGACACGGCGAAGGAAGTTCTCCGGGGTGTGGGACAAGCGCAAGACGAGTTTAACCAGTCTCCGGCGACACCCGGACGCTTATTAGAAGTCGTGATTGTCAACGATGTTGACCCGGTAAAAGCAGTTTCCTTGGCGCAAGACCTCACGAAGTCACCGAATATTTTAGGCGTTTTGGGACACGGGGTAGATAATGGCTCTCAGCAAGCGATTGCCATGTACGAACAAGCTGGATTAACCGTCCTTTCTCCCATCAGCACTAGCATTACTCCCGGTTCTGGCGGTCAGTCTACCTTGCAAACCATCCCCCTCGCCAAAAAAGCCAACGAGTTGCTGGGTACTTATCTGCAAACCGTCGGCAGCACTTTAGCAAAATATACCGCTGCAAAGTCCTCCGCGCCGTCTGTGGTGGTTTTTTACAACGCCGATAGTCCTTACAGTCAGCAATTAAAGCAGCAGTTCACCACCGCATTATCTAAAGTGAACGGCAAAGTCGTGAAAGAAGTAGATGTTACGGGTGCCAATTTCAATGCTGCTACTGAGATTCAGAATGCAACTGAGGCAGGGGCGAAAATTGGTTTCTTAGCACTCAGTAAGAATAAAGTTGATCAAGCGATCGCGATTGCTAAAGCCAATCCTACGGGGACGCAAGGGTTACAGTTAATTGG
Source organism: Trichocoleus sp. ST-U2 (assembly GCF_039961875.1). Taxonomy (NCBI): domain Bacteria; kingdom Bacillati; phylum Cyanobacteriota; class Cyanophyceae; order Leptolyngbyales; family Trichocoleusaceae; genus Trichocoleus; species Trichocoleus sp. ST-U2. Next base: position 37,420 of record NZ_JAMPJY010000025.1, read on the forward strand.
TGGAGATGAACTGTATAACCCAACAATTCTCACCTCTGGCGGCGATGCGATTAAAGGTATTGTGCTGGCAGTTCCCTGGAGTTCTCAACCGAACGATCCGTTTGCTAACCAAGCTGCCACGATTTGGAAAGGACGTGTCAGTTGGCGCACCGCTACCGCTTATGATGCGACGAAAGCTTTAACGTCTGCTTTTAGCCAAAATCCCTCTCGTTCGGGTGTGTCTCAGCTGCTGAATCAGGGAGTGCCCATTAGCGGCACTGCTACGGATTTTAATGTTCTCAATGAAGTTCCGCTTGTGCAAGCCGCGCCTGGTTCTAATGGTCCGCCGGGATCTAAGTATGAATTTAACCCAATTTAGAAGAGAACGAACCGCCAAGGACGCAGAGGACGCGGAGGGAAGAACAGAGGAGAGGGAAGAGAGGAGTATTTGGGTTGAGTGTAGTCCGGAGTCGGTAGTTAAAGGACTGTAGTTTATAGTTTGTTTTTGCTTGTCATGAGTCGTTGTTAATGACTTATGACTCATAACCAATTTACAACAGGGTTCTAAGTGAGTCGTTCTCGTCGCGGTTTGTGGTTGTATCCGTTATTCCAGATTCCGTTGATGTTGCTGGGAGCGTGTATCATCGTGACGGCACTCATCTGGCTGTTAGGATTAGGTAGACCGCCAGTAGCAGTTGCGATCGCTCTCGACCTCAGCAGCAGCACTTATACTACGGAATTTAACGCTCCAGGTACAGTTATGTATCAGGAAGTCGCAGCGGTGCGGTCTTATTTGCAACAAAACGCCCAGCAGTTGAGAAACAAAAACCAGATACAGGTTTTGGGATTTGGGGGAGTTGTGCGATCGCTTACGGGTGATTTTAAAACAGACAGTCAACAAGTGGACGCCGAATTAACTCAAGCTTTGGCAAATCCCGATCTCCCTCAACTGGTCGCGAACAATACGACAGATATTAACTTAGCGATTCAAAAAGGTACGGAAGCACTCAGCACGATTCAGCAAAAGCGCTGTCGAGAATTACTGTTAGTTACCGATGGCGGTGCTAACGTGTCACCAGACATCATCACCGATGCCAGGAATCGCAAAGTTAGAATTAATACAGTTGTGGTAGGTGCAGAATCTACAGAATTGCAACGTGCAGCTTTGGCTACTGGCGGTATTTACCTCGGCGGCGAACAAAATAATCTAGAAATGCTGTTCGCAGACACATTTTTTACTCGTTTCAACAGTAACCTCAAATGGCTTATCCTTGGTTTAGGCGCAACTTGGATTGCCCTGATGTGGACGCTAATTTTACCCCTGGATCGGTGGTTATTTCAAGGTTTAATTGGTCTTAATCGGTCACTTTCTGGTCAATTATCCTTAAGTAATGCCCTATTTTGGAGTATTTTGACACCTTTGATTGTTTGGCAGCTATTTAATTTATTGGACATCGTTGTCAGGTGTTAGTTTATGAAGTTACTGGCGAATAGAATTCGCGGCTATACAAACCAAGTCCGCCTACGCGGACTTAAGACGAATGCTATATTCTAAAACCTGCGTAGGCAGGTTTTGTTTGTGTAGCTGCGACTTCCAGTCGCCAGGTTCTAAAATATAGCTACTAGGAGAAAATATTATGGCAGTAGAAGAGAAAAGCATGGTTCCCACTGTATTAGTGGGTATCGGTGGCACCGGACATGAAGTATTGTCACGAGTACGCCGCTTAGTAGAGGAAACTTATGGCAGTCTGCAAAATTTCCCCCTAATCAGCTTTTTAATTATTGATACCGATAGAGAGTACAAAGTCAATAATCCTGCCGCCGCTGGTTCTCCCTTCAAAGACAACGAAAAATATTGGGCAAGTGTTGCTGGTAGTGAAGTCAAAAAAATTATGTCGGATATGGGAAACTATCCCTGGATAGAGAGTTGGTTTCCTACCGAATTGGAGCGGAATATTGGGGCAATTGAAGTTGGTGCTGGACAAATTCGCAGTTATGGGCGATTTGCTTTTTATTGTAATTATCACAAACTTCAAAGACGGTTTAATGAAGCTGCTGATGCCGTCAAAGGACACGAAACCTTTATGCGCGATCGCTATGGCATTAAGGTAGATACGACGAGTTTAAATGTCTTTGTGACGGGTTCTCTCTCTGGCGGGACTGGTAGCGGAATGCTGATTGATATCGGCTATTGCGTCCGCCATTGGTTGCGGGGGCAAGCGAGTCCGATGGTGACGGCAATTGTACCGATGCCGACAGCGTTCGCCAGTATTAATGTAGGCGATCGCGTTCTCGCTAACGGTTACGCTGCTTTGATGGAATTGAGCTATTTTTCTGACTATAGAACTGAATATATTGCCCAATTTAGCAGTGGTTTGGTGGACGAAATTCGCAGTAAATCTGCGCCTTTTGATTTCACTTATCTGGTTGGAACAAAAAATGGAGAGAGTGAATTTACTCTCGACCAAATTCGGGAGATGATTTCCCAAAATATCTTCCTTGATTTAACCTCTGATTTTGCGCCTTATAAACGTTCGATTCGAGATAATATTAAAGGAGCTTGGGCGCAGGCAGATCCCGGCGGACGCGGATATCCTAAGAATTTTATGAGTTTTGGGTTATCTACGGTAGAAATTCCGATAGCTCAAATTCGCACTTCTTTATCAGATCGACTTGCCGCTGATTTTATTCGCTGGTGGCTGAATGAATCGGTACAGTTGCCACCGAATGTGTTAGAAATGGTGCAAAGCGACCTGAAACGGATGCGCCTCACAGAAGGGGAACTGATTGCAGATTTAGCAGCGGCTGGTGACAGGTCATATATAACCGAAATCTCTGCTTGGGTAAACTCTATCCGCAATGAAATTGCTACGGATAATAAGTTGCAATGTACCCAGCAAGGCGTAAATATTGTTGGTTCAGAAAAGGGTAAAATTCTCCAATTTTTAGACTATCTCCAGCCAAAAGTTGAAGAATATAAAGCCAATCATTTGCGGAAATTAAGTCCGGACGAGCGATTGCACGGTGACTTCTTGCAAAAGATGTACGATAACCGCAACCGCATCGTACAACAAGGACGAAAAGCGTTAGACGAAGAGTTTTATCGGATTATTGAGGATCGCACGAGAGGGCCAAAATTTGCCGATGCTTTCGTGACGGCGGTGCGCCAAATTTTTGAAAATGCCGCCGAAAAGTTCCGCCGGGAATCAGAAAAAGTTTGGCAACCCAAGGAAACCGAACGACAGAGAGATTACGAAAAGGCGCTGCAAGATATTACTGAGTTTAAGAATAAGTTTGCCCTTACCAAGCACGCAGATATGGAAAAATCCTGCGAGTTAGCGCTAACCGGGTTAGAAGGTAGCTTGGTAGCAACCATTCAAACTCAAGCAAGATATTTAGGTTTAGAAGTCATTACCAGAATGCTAGAACATCTGGATGAATTAAACCGCCGTTTGGCACGCTTAAATCAAAAATTGAAGCAAACCCGCGATAATTTTCAACAAAAAGCGGATCGACAAGCGGATAGCGCTGATGCTTTGATTGTGAATGGGATTAAGCTTTATAACCGCGAAGAACTCAATGAATTATATCGAGATTTAATTGAGCAACAAGCAGGTGCCAGTGAAGGTTCTAAGAGTCGCTACGAGTTGGGAATTGATGGGATTTGTAGCAATTTGTCAGTACAGGTTCTCGCAGAAGCAAGTCCGCTGTGGAAGCGTAACCGTGCGGCGGGTGAGTTGATGCGACTATTTGATGTGCCGAATTTAGCGGATGTGCAGGAGAATGATTTTAAAGAAATTATTGGCGATCGCGCTAAATTAGTCGTGATCAGTGCGCCGGAAAGTAGCCGATTGAAGCGGGAATTGGCAGCTGGCGATCGCTTATTCAAAGTCTTCAACAACGACGAAGCCGAAATCCGCAACCGCATCGGCACTGCTTACAGCAAATCGAAGCCGCTGATTTTACTCTCTGACGCCGTTCTCAAGCGTCAAGACGCAGGCTTTACCCCCGCACTCAATGCCAAAGTTGCCCTGGTTGGCGGACGCAACAGCAGCGATGCAGCGGCAATTAAGCTCATCCCGATTCTGCGGGAAAGAGTTGGCAGCAACGAAGGGATTACACCGCTGGGAGAAGCTGAACGTCACCGGATTGTCTTTGTACAAGAAATTGGTGGTTTCTCTCTGCGTTGCATTGAGGGAATGCCAGAGTTGCAGCAATCTTATCAAGATTGGAAAGGACAATCGATTCAGGCAAAACGGGCGCAACTTAAAGGCGAAAGCAAAGAACCACCGATTCCCGTTCACATTCAAAAAGAACCGCCGTTTTGGGATATTTTTCCAGAAAATCCCGAAATCTTCCGCCTCGTTGTGCAAGCAAGGGCGTTACAAGTGCTGCGAATAGAAGAAAATCGCCTAACTAAAGAAAAGGTAATTCGTTACACCCGAAAAACCGTAATTGGTTTGGAAAACGTTGATATCGCTTCTAGTTGGGAAGAATCGGTGCAAGTGCTGCAAGTATTGGCGTGTCGCCCGGATAAAGAAGAAATTCAGCGTCAGGTAACGGCAAAATTAACCCAAGCTGACACGGTGCAGAAAAAACAAGCGCTGTATCACCAACTGAAAGTATATCTGGAGCGGCGTGCCGTCGAACTAGAAAAAGAAGGCGCAACTGATAGCTTAAATTACAAGCGCGAAGCAAGAGTGATTCAGGAGATGATTGAAGCTTTTAAGCTTTATTCACCGGGTAGTCAACCTGTTGATTCTCCTGTTACAACTCAGCCAATTGGGGTTGCTTCAAATCATTCTCCGGCTCAAGAGACTCGCACTCACGTTTTCTGTACTAACTGTGGAAATCAGAACCCAGCGAACTCAAAGTTCTGTTCTAAATGCGGCACTAAATTAGTGCAACTGAGCTAACATCAATTCTTCGGGGAAGGGTAGCTTCAGGAACTGATACTGCTCATCAGGCTAGCGATCGCTACCGCTAATTCGTCTGGCTCGATTGGCTTGGTGAGGTGTTTCTGGAAGCCTGCTTTTAGTATTTGCTGATGGTCAGTTTCGCCAGCATAAGCGGTTAGCGCGATCGCTGGAATCTCTCCCCCCTGCTCTGCACTCTTGGCTCTAATTTGACGAATCAACATATAGCCATCCATTTCAGGCATTCCAATATCGCTCAACAGCAAATCCGGCTGCATCTGAGGCAGCGCCTCCAGCGCCTCAGCCGCCGATGCCACAGCGCGTACCTGTGCGCCACACTCTTCGAGAATGAAGACGATTAACTCCCGCGTATCCACCTCATCATCGACAACCAGTAGCTTTACCCCTTCCAAATTTGGAGAATTATCAAGTAACGGATTGTCCTGACTCGTCTGAGGCGCAGTTGTCATTAGGGGTAGCGTCACAGTGAAGGTTGCCCCTTGCCCTTCTCCCGGACTTGCAGCCGTAACAGTACCGCCGTGAAGTTCTACGAGGTGGTGGACAATTGCCAGTCCTAACCCCAATCCCCCGGATACCCGTGTCGTTTGGCTATCAGCTTGACGAAAGGAATCAAAGACGAAGGGCAAAAAGTCTGGGTGAATTCCCCTCCCCATGTCTCTTACTTGGATTTGGGCATAGGAATTTTGATTGAATTTTGATTGAATGAATTCCGAATTCTCTGGACTGGGGACTTGTGAAAGTTGGATATCTACCTGTCCTCCTATCGGTGTAAATTTAACAGCGTTCGAGAGCAGATTCCAGACGACTTGCTGTAAGCGATTGGCATCCCCCAACACCTTACCAAGATTGGGAGCGATCGCTGAGTGAATTTGAATCGACTTCGCTTCAGCTGCTAGACGCACCGTTTCCATCGCCTCCTCAATCGTTGCCACCAAGTTAACCGGGGCAATATTTAAACTCAGTTTGCCTTGCAGAATCCGCGAAATATCTAGCAAATCCTCGATCAGCCGCGACTGTAATTCGGCATTGCGCTCAATCGTTTCTAGGGCGCGGGCGGTGGTTTTTTCATCAAACTTGCGGCTGCGGAGGAGTTTTGCCCAACCCAGGATTGGATTGAGAGGCGTTCTCACCTCATGGGAGAGGACAGCAAGAAATTCATCTTTCATCCGGTTGGCTGACTCCGCTTGAGCGCGTGCTGCCTGTTCCAGCTTGAAGAGGCGATCGCGTTCTTCTTCGGCTCGCTTGCGTTCACTCAGATCGAGGACGTAGCAGACACCCTGCTCTTGTAGAGATCCCTCAAACAAAGCAGTCCCCACCAGTACAAAGACGCGGCTGCCATCTTTACGGATCAATTCTTTTTCAAAGGGAACGCAAACCCCCTGTTCTCTGAGTTCGTTAACCGCCTGCTGAGTCCGCTCGACGTATTCTGGTGGAGTCATCAGATTCCAAGCAATTTCACCAGCTTGTAAATCCTCCCGCGTATAGCCGACGATTTGCAGGAAGGCATCGTTGGCTTCGGTAATTTTGCCGCTCAGATCGCCGAAAAAGATGCCAATGATATTTGAGTCAACGATGCGCCGCAGTCGCATTTCGCTTTCTTGCAGGGCGATTTCTATTTGTTTGCGATCGCTAATATCGGTAACAGTCCCAACGTAGCCAATCGTCTCACCGTTTTCTCCAATTTCAGGAGCCGCTTGACCTAATACCCAAGCCACCGAACCGTCGGAACGTTGATATCGATACTCTGATTGGAAAAGCCGGTTCTCCTGCGCGGCTTGATACCATTCGGCAAAGATACGTTGGCGATCATCCGGATGAAGGGCAGTTTCCCAGCCTGCCCCCAATGCTGCTTCTGAAGTGATTCCGGTAAGTTCACACCAGCGTTCGTTGGTATACAAACACTTTCCCTGACTATCCGTATGGAAGATTCCCACCCGTGAAACTCTCGCTAAGGTAGAATACCGTTCCTCACTCTGGCGCAGAGCTGCTTCTGCTTGCTTGCGTTTGCTAATGTCTTGGAACATTACGACACAGACAGGAGAATGACCGTGCATCGCTGGCAGGGTATCCGCAAAGACCATCAAGGGACGGATTCCTCCTGGCGTGTGCCAGTTCATCTCAAACCCGTTGAGCCGTTCGCCGCGTGCCACTCGTACCCCTGGCATTTGCTCGTCGGGAATCTGCGCTCCCGTCGCATCCGTGCAATAGTAAACGGTGTGGTACTCTTCGGCTGGTTTATTTTTGGGAAATTCGCCTCCTGCCAACTCGTCAGCGGCTCGGTTGGCGAAGAGGACTCGACCCGTCCCTGGCTCAATAAACAACAAGCCAGATGGCAACAGATTCAGCACGTCTTCTAGCCATTGCTGCTGATTCTGGAGTGCTTGCGATCGCAGTTGCAGCGCTTCCTCCGCTCGCTTGCGATCGCTTATGTCTATCAAGAAGGCCATCCCTTCTTGTTGCTGGTCGTAAGGTTCCTGTAACAGGGCACCACCAATAAGAATGGGAACCCGGCTCCCGTCTTTACGGATATATTCTTTTTCAAATGGGGTACAAACACCATTTTTCTTGAGTTCTTCGGCTGCCTGTGCATCCAAATGCAGATATTCCGGCGGTGTTATCTGTTCCCAGGAAAGCCGACCCGAAACCAAATCCTCCCGCTCATATCCGACTAATTTCAGGAAAGCGTCGTTGGCGTAGTTGATTTTTCCGGTAAAGTTGGCGAAGGTGACACCAAAAATATTCGCCTCAACCAGTCGTCGGAAGCGCCTCTCGCTCTCTTGGAGTGCTTTCTCGGTTTGTTTGCGCTTGGTGATGTCGGTCAGCATTGTCAGCACCCCGATAAACTCACCTTGCCGATTGAGAATCGGGTTTGTGGAGAGGATTGCCCAAAGGTCTTCGCCATTTTTACGGCGAAGCCGAAAGTCAAATTGCTCTCGAATTCCCTGTTTACTTCGCTCAATGTGTTGCTCTGCCTCGATGCGTTCCTCTCGATTGATGAAGTCAAAAACAAAGCGATCGCCCATCTCTTGGACGCTGTAACCCAACATCTCAGCTAACCGCTGATTCGCGTAATCTGTCCGCAAGTTTGGGGTAATCAACCAGATGCCTTCGTGAGCTGTATCAATCAGGCGACGGTAGCTTACTTCTAGTTTTGATAAGCTTGCCTCACTTCGTTGCTTCGCAGCCAGTAATTCTGCATTTAACGAACTAATCAGCAGTGCGACTAAGCTAAATATGACTAGCTGGAGAACGTCCGTCTCACGGCTGATTGCTAGCTGATAGATCGGAGGTACGAAGAAATAGTTGTTAGCTAAAACAGCCACTATCGTAGCCACTATCCCTGGCCCCAGTCCGCCATACCAGGCACTGAAAGTCACGGCGGCAAAAAACAACGGTGAAATGGATGTTTTAGTCGGCGGCAATAGCAGAAGCAGCAGCAGCGTTAAGGTGACTGACAAAGCCGCGATACCATAACGTTGCAGTTGAGAGCGCGTGACTTTTAACACTTTTAACATAGGACTGTTAGCTGAGTCCTCAGACTAACTTGATAAAACTGTTTTCACTTTATGACCTTATGATAGATAAATATTTTTGTCTATTTACCTTCTGGATTATTTTTAGCTATTTTAAAAATTCTATTTTTTATTTTTGGAGTCCTTTTAAATAAATGCTGCACAAGCTTGAAATAATTGCCTTGTAAGATGCTAAAAATTCAGATACCCGACTTCTTCAAGAAGTCGGGTATCTCGCTTTGACGACTTATGGAGGAACGCTCATCGTCAACTTATTAGCCCTGGCAACTGGAAATCGTAGCTAAACAAAATAAGCCCGCTTGGCACGGACTAACGAAAAATCATAAATTTTAAACCAGAGAAGGCAAGCTTTATGTGTATAGCTGCGGTTTCAACCACCTAGCCTATCTTAATTTAACTGCGCCTTTCTATAAATGGCACAAAGACGAGACGGTTTAAATATTTTTGCTTTGAACATAAAGTTCGGCGGCACGTTAATGATAATATGCTCGTCAGATTCTTTATACTTTTCAAATTCTGCTGGCATTCCTTTGGGAGTTGCAGTGCTGTAAGGAACAGGTTGAAAAAGTAATTCTGTAAACTCAACTGCTTCCCAGTTTGTCTGTTCGGTAATTTGGGTGAGAAAAGCTTCACCTGTTAATAAACTGAACAGAGCTTCCTTCGCTTCTGGAGCAAGCGCAAAACTACTGTCAAAATTCTCGACGATTTTAAGACCCATTTTACAAATACACGCTAATTAATCAACAACGGTCAACGCACAGCTATTGGAAAGCAAAGTAGGTAGACCTAAGATATTTTACATATACATGGAGAGTAGATGGAACGCGATCGCGCGTTGATTCAGTCAAGGGATGCCTTAGACAAACGCCGCGCCCTCTTTGCGTTGGGCGATATTCTGCTTTGGTTCTGGACATCCCTTAAGATGTTCCCAATCCTTTTCACTCATGGATACTGCCATCGGGCATAATTGCTTGAGTCAGAATGGCTCCGCTCAAGTCAACTTCCAACAAATCGGCTCCTCTGAGATTGGATCGACTCAAATTAGCTCCATATAGATTCACTCCATTCAAGTTAGCTCCTCCTAAAAAAGCTTCACTTAAATTTGCATAACTAAGGTTTGTCCCACTGAGGTCTGCTTTCCATAAGTTCGCGCCAGTTAAATTGGCTTTACTGAGATCCGATCGCCTTAAGTCGATTGCAGCCAAATCAGCTTGACTTAGGTTAGCGCCAACTAGGACAATTCCGCTTAGACAAGCAGTTCTTAGATTGGCTCCCATCAAGTTAAATGTAGAAATACATAGCTTGCCTGTCTGCATTGTTACCTTACTAAAGGTTCTTTGTCCGGTAGCGTATCGTTTGAGAAGTTCGTCAGCTTTTTTTTGAACCAACTCTGGCTGTGGATTCGCTGATGAATCAGTTTTCCGAGAGATAACTTCCATGTATGTAATACTCTAGCGATCAAATTGAATATTTTTTTATCATCCCCCTTTGGACATAAAAATAAGCATCGGAAATGATAAAGAATCTATAAAAGTTTAGTGAAGTTTGTTATTTTTTTTAGAGGTGAAGAAATAATTAAAAATTTAAGATTTTAGTGCAATTTCTTAATATTTAGTCATGCAGATGGTTATAAAGAGATGCCTGTAAAATTTAGATTAAGTTACGTATTTTTCAGGAGAAATTAACAAGAAAAGTTTTCGCAATTAAGTAATACTACGTAATGTGCAATGCTAATACATTTTGTTTTTTGTTTGCAGTATATAGACTTCTTAACTCCCCAATTTATCGGGAAGCTAGAGAAGAACTGACAAAATTTGGGTAATCGTAGGAACGAAAGACCGTAAAATCAAGGCATGATCTATCAACGCCCTCGCCCCGAAATCCCCGATTGCACTTGGAGTCGTCCCATTGGTCTCGGCTGGGACAAACCCCACACGGTTCGCTACCCTAGTAATCTCGACGATGGCCCTTGGCACGGGATGCCCTTGGGTGGCTTTGGAGCCGGATGCATCGGTCGTTCTTCGCGTGGCGACTTTAACTTGTGGCATTTGGATGGCGGAGAACACGTCTTCCGGAGTCTGCCTGCTTGTCAGTTCAGCGTCTTCGAGCAGCCAGAAGACTCCCCCGCGCAAGCTTATGCGCTTTGTACAGAACCGCCTGATGATGGGACTTTATCCCGGTGGTTGTGGTATCCGAGCGAATCAAAAATTAAAAATGAACAATTAAACGAGGAATCAAACTCAGCAGGCAGCACTGGAACCTATCATGCGCTGTATCCCCGCAGCTGGTTTGTCTATGAAGGGGTATTTCAGTCTCAGTTGACGTGCGAACAATTCTCCCCGATTTGGGCGGGTAACTATCAAGAAAGCTCTTACCCAACAGCAATCTTTCACTGGACTGCCCACAATCCCACGGATAAGCCGATTACGATTAGCATCATGCTGACGTGGCAGAATGTCGTGGGTTGGTTTACGAATGCGATTCAATCTCCGGAAGTGCGGGTGCGGGATGATGGCAGCCCGGTTTACGAGTACCAGCCGCGCTGGGGGGATAGTACCGGAAATTTAAATCAGTGGATTGTGGACTTCCACCGAGTGGGATGTCTGCTAGATCGGGTGAGACTGCACGATGAAATCGGAGAGGGGGAAGGACAGTGGGCGATCGCAACTGTCACGAATCCTAGTTTAGAAGTCTTCTATCACGGTCGTTGGAACCCGATCGGGGATGGCTCAGATATTTGGGATTTATTCGCTTGTAATGGCTCGTTGCCAGATCGAGAAGATGAAACTCCGGCAGCACCGGGAGAACAAATCGGTTGCGCGATCGCTGTCCGGTTTACTCTAAAACCTGGGAGAACCCGTCAAATTCCCTTCATCGTCTGCTGGGATTTTCCAGTAATGGACTTTTCGCAGAGTAACCAGCAACCAAATCTGGGCACTCAATACTACCGCCGCTACACCGATTTCTTTGGTCGCAATGGCAAAAATGCTTGGTCGATGGTTCGCACCGCTCTCAAGCAAGATGATATGTGGAAGGATGCGATTCGGGAGTGGCAACAGCCGATTTTGCAGCGTCAAGATTTGCCCAATTGGTTCAAAATGGCGCTGTTTAATGAGCTGTACTTACTTTGCGATGGCGGCACCCTCTGGACTGCGGCTTCAGAAGATGACCCCGTGGGGCAATTTGGTGTCCTAGAGTGCTTGGATTATCGCTGGTACGAAAGCTTAGATGTGCGACTTTACGGCTCATTTGCTTTGATGATGCTTTGGCCTAAACTGGACAAAGCGGTGCTAGAAGCTTATGCACGGGCGATTTCCACCCACGACGAGACGCCCCGAATTATCGGCTATAACCAAGCCTCAGCCATTCGCAAAGCCGCCGATGCGACGCCCCACGATTTGGGTGCCCCCAACGAGCATCCGTGGGAGAAAACGAACTACACCAGCTATCAAGATTGCAACCTGTGGAAAGATTTACCTTGTGACTTTGTGTTGCAGGTTTATCGAGATTTTGTCTTAACGGGTTCCACAGATATCGAATTTTTGCGCGAGTGTTGGGTGCCGATTGTGAAGACGCTTGCTTATGTCAAGCAATTTGATATCGATGGGGATGGGATTCCCGAAAATTCGGGTGCGCCGGATCAAACATTTGATGATTGGAAATTGCAAGGGGTTAGCGCCTACTGCGGCGGCTTGTGGATTGCGGCGTTAGAGGCAGCGATCGCGATTGGTGAAATATTACACAAGTCTGAGTTCAATTCCGAAGAAAATTCCCCTGATTACCAATTACCGATTACCGAATACCAAACCTGGCTAAAACAATCCCGGCAGGTGTATCAAGAAAAACTCTGGAACGGTCAATACTACCGGCTCGATAGCGAAAGCGGCTCTGATATCGTGATGGCAGATCAGCTATGCGGTCAGTTCTACGCTCGTTTATTAAAATTACCCGATCTCGTGCCGCTTGAGCGTGCCGAATCTGCCTTAAAAACTGTCTATAATTCTTGTTTTTTGAATTTCAATCGGCACCTCCCGTCCTCCCATCCTGAAACCTTTATCGGTGCCGTTAATGGCGTCAAACCCGACGGTACACCAGCAAACCCCGACGCGACTCATCCTCTGGAAGTTTGGACTGGTATTAACTTTGGGCTAGCAGCATTCATGATCCAGATGGGAATGAAAGAGGAAGCCTTCCAAATGACGGAAGCTGTGGTGCAGCAAATTTATGACAATGGGTTGCAATTCCGAACCCCGGAAGCGATTACTGCCGCCGGTACTTTCCGCGCCAGTCATTACCTGCGAGCAATGGCAATTTGGGCAATCTACGGCATGATAACGCACTTTTAACGGCAGTATCCCAATACTTTTCGTTATCCCATTTTTCCTTAACGATGCTACACATTTGATTCCCCCCAACTCTCTGCTCAATTGCGGGGCAAAGAGAAGCTTACGGTAATGTTAAATGGGATCGTTTTCCCCGATTAGCCAACAGCATCCTCTGAGGCGAAAAGTGAAATTATCCCTCTTCCCAGATAGGGGTCTGGGGGGTTAAGTTTGCCTGATTCAAGAAGGATTGAGCAGCATCCCCGTTTGGAAAATATATCAGATTGATAGGATTTGCTGATACATTAACGAATTTAAAGATTAAATGTGAGAGGCAATGTGGAATTTACGGAGATAAGAATGTTTATTGTAAAGTTACGATGAACAAATCGAACGATTCCATAAAGCTTCCATCATTTTTTTGTAAAGATTCTGTAAAGTTGTATGGAAGCTATGAGATTCGTTAGCGCCTCGGTTGACAAATCCTCTGTAAATTCACTAAGACATATACATTGTTAACGGTTAAATAGCCTTAACTTCCCTTTAATGCTTTTTTTACAAAAACCTAAAGTTAAAAACTTTAGGCTGTTTATAGTTTTCGGGAAATTTATCGAAAAGATGCTTTCTGGCTAAGGATTCTAGCGGTTACTACTGCGATACCTACCGGAAACGCATATTGAGCCAATCACAAACCTTGAAAGCTAAGAGGCTCACTGATGAATCGGATGCTGGTACAGGGTCATCCTCCGCTTCAGGACATACAAAACGCTTACTCTAGCCTTCCCGATATCCTCAATCTCTTGAGGCTGTCCCAATCAGATACGAGCTTTGCTTCCGACTTGAATCAAGCATTTGAACTTTGCGATTTTCAACTGGGCGATCGCCTTGTTAACTATAGTGCCGCCACTGCCTCAGGAAATTCAGTTCGTGATGAACAAAATCAGGGGGATTTTTACCTGGTTTGTCAAGGTCGGGTGCGGCTACTAGCCTTAGACGCAGCACAGGGTAAGGAAGTTCCCGCTCTGGTGGTGGAATCGGGAGAAAGTTTTGGGGCAGAAAAGGTATTTGGCAATCATTGCGAGCTGACGAGCGCGATCGCTGCCAGTGCCGGAATTGTGGCTCGGATTTCAATTGCAGACCTTCAGCCTTGGTTAGAGCGGCTCCCGAATCTGCAAGACTACCTGCAACAGCAGGCAATTTGGCGGCAATGTCTGATTTTCTTCAAAACCTCTACAGACTGGCGGCGCTTGAGCAGCCATACGCTACGACAACTGTTGCCCTACCTAGTAGAAACGCGGATCGAAGCGGGAGCATCTTTGATTGAATCCACACCCTCCGAGGCGGGTCGCTTTTGGTTACGCAGCGGTCAAATTGAAAGCCGACAAGACGCAGATTTACCCCCCGCTATCGGACAAAGTTGGGGGTATCCTCATCCCACACCGAGCAGTTGGATTGCCCAGACCGATTTAGTCGTTTATCAGTTGCCTGAGCAACACTTTGAGGCAGCACGAGCAATTGCGCCAATCGCAGCAACTTTCTCAGAGCAGTCAGAAGCAGTTGCCGAGCGATCGCTTGAAAACGGGCACCGTGAATCTACGGAGAAAGGGAAATTGCGGCATCAGCCAAAGAACCTGTCTCGACCAGCTTCTTTGAAGGGCAATCGACCGCCACAAATTCAGTCGCCGCAAATTCACTCAGAGGTGCAGGCAAATATCCAGCCCCCTGAATCGGCACCGATTGCTTTTCCCAAACCCGTCAAGCGTCCGGGTCGATGGTTTTGGCAACGCTATCCCTTGATTGAGCAGCAAAGCTCTTCCGACTGCGGTGCTGCCTGCTTGGCAATGATAGGGCAATATTGGGGGAAACGATTTAGCATCACTTCCTTACGGAATCTCGCTGGCGTGGGGCGTGCCGGTGCCTCCCTGAAGAACTTAGGCGCAGCGGCAGAAAAGGTCGGATTTCACGCCCAACCCGTCAGGGCGAGTTTAAATCGCCTAGTCGAGGGGAAAAACCCCTGGATTGCCCACTGGCAGGGCGATCACTATGTAGTGGTTTACCGAGTCAAGGGCGATCGCATCTTGATTGCCGATCCTGCTGTTGGTAGGCGATCGCTTTCCCAGGCGGAATTTCTGGCGAGTTGGACAGGATACGCCCTGCTGCTCGATCCGACGCCAGCATTGCACGCCGCCCCAACGGAAAAAAATTCTCTCAATCGCTTTTGGGGTTTGCTTTGGCCTTATCGTTCCGCGATCGGACAAATTATCCTGGCGTCTCTGCTGATCCAGATTTTTGGTCTGATTACCCCCCTGTTTACCCAGATTATTCTCGACCGGGTGGTTGTTCACAAAAGCGCGATCGCCCTGCACGTCTTCAGCCTTGGTCTGCTACTATTTGGCGTTTGGCGCGTCTGCGTCACGGGAATTCGACAATACCTGCTGGATTATTTTGGCAACCGATTAGACCTCACCCTGATCGGCGGCTTTATCAGCCACACCTTAACCTTACCCCTCGCCTTTTTTGAATCGCGCCATGTCGGGGACATTATCACGCGCGTTCAGGAAAACCAGAAAATCCAGATGTTTCTAACTCGCCAAGCGGTCACAGCTTGGTTAGACGCCTCAATGGCAATCGTCTATTTGGGGCTAATGTTTTATTACAACTGGCGTCTCACCTTAGTAGTGGTAGCCCTAATTCCCCCGATTGTTATTTTGACCGTTGTGGCGAGTCCATTTCTCAGAGGAGTATCGCGGAAAATTTTTAACGAAGAGGCGGGACAAAATTCCTCACTCGTAGAAATGATGACCGGCATCGCCACGGTGAAAGCGGCAGCAGCAGAACGACAGTTGCGCTGGCGTTGGGAAGACCGCTTAACCAGCACCCTAAATGCCCAATTTCAGGGTCAAAAACTGGCAAACGGCTTGCAAGTTACCGGCGGCTTAATTAATACCTTGGGTACTACAGCATTGCTTTGGTACGGGGCGACGCTGGTAATTCAGGATCGGCTCACGATCGGTCAGTTTGTGGCGTTCAATATGATGATTGGTAGTGTCATCAACCCGGTGCTGCAACTGGTGAACCTTTGGGATGAACTGCAAGAAGTTTTGGTATCTGTGGAACGGCTGAATGATGTGTTTTCAGCTCAACCCGAAGAAAGTCCTCAAAAACCTTTGCTAGTTCTGCCTCAGTTGCGGGGCGAGGTGAAATTGGAGAATGTTACCTTCCGCTACTCTCCAGATCAAGAGCGCAATACGCTTCAGAATCTATCTTTTGAAGTGACATCTGGGCAAACGGTGGCAATTGTCGGGCGCAGCGGTTCTGGAAAGAGTACGTTGGTCAATTTGCTCCAGGGTTTATATCAGCCAACCAGCGGTCGAATTTGTGTCGATGGTCACGATACCCGCCATGTTTCTCCCTCATCTTTGCGGAGTCAGTTGGGGGTGGTACCGCAGGAGTGTTTTCTGTTTTCTGGAACCATTTTAGAAAACATTACGCTCTACTCGGATGACTTTACCTTAGAGCAAGTTGTTGAAGTGGCAAAACTTGCAGAAGCTCATGCTTTTATTCAAGATATGCCGTTGGGATATCACACAAAAGTTGGGGAACGGGGGGCAAATCTCTCTGGCGGACAGAGACAACGAATTGCGATCGCTCGAGCGCTTTTGGGAAATCCTCAAATTATGATTTTAGATGAAGCTACCAGCTCTCTAGATACTGACTCCGAGCGGCGATTCCAGCAAAATTTAGCTCGAATTAGCCGAAATCGCACAATTTTTATCATTGCCCACCGACTCTCAACGGTCCGACACGCTGACTGCATCCTGGTCTTAGATCGAGGCATTCTAATTGAGCGCGGTACTCATGATGAACTGATTTCGCTTCAAGGTCTTTATTACCATCTAGCGCAGCAACAACTGGATCTTTAACTCCAAATGTTCTAAACCGAGCCAACTTGTATGAATTATTACAGTTTTACTTGAAATTGGTTTCATCCGTTGGCAGGAATGTGGAGCAAATTACAACCGTTACGATGTTAAAGATTCTTGTTCTGCCAAATTCCTCTTCCACGACCATTTGTTCAGTAGCATTGCAATCATCAATTCCAGTCCTCGGTGAATTGGCAGCTAATTCAGAAAATTTGGCAAAAAATATGCCAATTTGGCAGACTTTCCAAGCAGCAGAAATTAGGATAAAAAGGGAGTTCCTGTGGAAAAATTGGTAACGATGAAAAGCCAAACCAAAATGTTGCTGAAACCGGCTAAAAATGGCACCGCTCGTTAAATCCAAGCAACGAGAGCCATCCTCAATCTCAAACTTTGAACTTGCTCATTCTGGGCCACAGCCATGCAAAAACCAATCAGATCGATTTCTGCATCAACGGCCTCAAACCTACCCTTAACTCCACCCGTTGAGCCTTTTGGCTCAGGCTATACAGGTAGCAACCAGAATTCATTCGATAGCCAGGGGATATTATCCCGTACTCCGACTCAAGGCGAGTCGGTTACTCATCCTGGCAAGATTCAGCGTCAGTGCGATCGCTCTTTTGCTGAGATTTATGGGGGTGCGACTGGCTCTATCGAAATGAGCGTACAGCCCACCTCGACTGAAACAGCTAGCAATTCTCAAGTTCATTTCGCGTCTGCCACTTCTCCAGAGACTCGAACCAACCAATGGTCTACCTCGTTGCAGACGGTGCTTGACCAGCCACCTTCCACGCTTCCTCGTCAGCTGATATTGGGCGGAATGGCTTTCTGTCTGGCTTTTGGGGCTTGGGCTACCTTTGGGCAAATTGACGAAGTGGGTCACGCTCAAGGACGGTTAATGCCCAAAGGAGCCGTCTATAAGATTGACCCAGTGGAAATGGGCAAGGTTGCCAATATTGCCGTCAAAGAAGGTCAAGCGGTAAAAGCCGGTCAAGTGTTAGTGGAACTGGATACCCAAATTGCGGCGGGTGAAGTAGAGCGTTTGCAGCAAATGCTGGCAACGAATCAAATGCAACTTATTCAGAAACAAGCGCTTCTAGAGAAAACGCATCTGGAAGTGAAAACCCAGACAGCGATCGCTTCTTCAGACACTCAAGCAGCTTTGGCTGCGATCTCCGAAGTCAATGCCAAAGGATCTGCTACCCGCGAACAAATCGCTCAACTTCAAACGGCAAAGACGGCGAATCAAGAAAGACTCGAAACACTAAAACCCCTGTCGGCGACGACGGCAGAACTGCACAAGAAACTAAAAGCTGATGTAGCGGCGGCGGTTGAGGAAGTCGAGAGGGTAAAACCGCTGGTCAAAGAGGGGGCGATCTCCAAGAAATATTTGCTGGATGCCGAGCAAATGATGCGCGATCGCCAAAGTGCCATCACCAAAACTCAACTAGAAGAAGACACAACTCTTAAAGACCGGCTGTTTGAAGCCCAGCAAGCTCTGCGCGATGGCGATCGCGCGATCGCTTCAAGTCAAGGCGATTTAAAGCAGACACTCGCACAAGCACAGCAACTCCACGCAGAACTCGCTCAAAAACAAGCTCAAGAGCGCAAAACTCAGATAGAAACACAGCAGCAAATTCAGGAATTAGAAGTTGAAATGACTCAGCTTAAAGCCCAAATTGCTGAAACTCAAAATCTGCTGAACGCCGCTAAAGCAAAGCTCAAACAACGGTTTCTGACTGCTGCCGTTGATGGAGTGGTGTCGTCTCTGAAAGTCCGCAACGTTGGCGAAGTGGTTCAACCCAGCCAAACTGTTGCCGAAATCGCTCCCCACAAAGCACCCATGATTCTCGTAGCCAGTTTACCCAATCAAGAAGCGGGCTTTGTAAAAACGGGAATGCCAGTAAAAATCAAATTCGACGCTTACCCCTATCAAGAGTACGGTATCGTTGCCGGGAAGATACAATCCGTCTCCCCCGATGCGAAACCCGATGAGCGGCTGGGAGAAGTCTATCGAATTGAAGTAGCGCTGGATCGTAACTATATCAATGCAGATCGTCAAAACATCAAATTTAAAGCCGGTCAAACTGCCTCTGCGGAGATTATCATCCGCCGACGCCGGATTGCCGACATTCTGTTAGATCCCATCCGCCAGATGCAAAAAGGCGGCATCAGTTTGTAAAACCAAATTTATCCAAGGGCAATTGTTATGGCTTATCACATTCCCTGTTCTAATCCTAAACTTGACAAAACCATGAATTCCGAACAGTTTAATCAAGTTGTTGAAGCCATCATGGAAGGAAAGTATTCTTGGGCTTGCGTTTTACTATTGCGGTTTGCTGGTTACAATCCCCTACACTACATCCCCTATCGAACATACAACCGATTGCTCAAAGAAAACTGCCAAGTTGGCAGACACACCAACTGTAAAACAGATACTTTAAATACAGATAATCAAAGGGCTGCAATCGGGTCAGAGAGCCTAGAGTCACACAAGTGCTTAAGCACAATTAAAGACCTTGGTTATCTAGAAGCGATCGCTGAGCCACAAGTACGGGGAAGCGGGGGTCATTTTGACCCCTGGTTAGTCATAAAAACTCAAAAAATAAACTCAATTTTTCGGGAATTAAAATAACAAAAAAATCTGCTCTTCAAGATTGAAGTTGATTTTTTGACCAGTCGTAAAAATCCTGCCGCGTTCATCTTTACTAAAGAATGGGGCAGGTTTTTCTTTTACAATTGCCAAAAAACTGCTCTCACACTATTTTTTAAATCATCGACGAAAAATGCCAAAATGGCAACACGACCTTAACCATACTGTTTATATTGTTTATATCAACCAAACAAGGTTGTTTCAGAAAAAAACTGAATTGCAAAGGAAACATTTAATGATTATTTCTGACCTAAGCCATTTGGAAGTTGCCGACCAATCTCCCAGTCTTGTTGGTGCTGGCTATAGCTACTCCAGCTACAGCAAATATAAGAGCAATTCCAGCTATCTCAATCAATACGCTTCTTCCAAAGCAACGGCTAAATCAGTATTTGGTCCAGCAACAGCCGTAGCAATTTCTACAAATGTAGCCACCGTTACCCAACTAAATTTTTAAAAGTTGCGGTTGCTGTTAAATAATGCTCTAAATATTGAGCATTATTAGGGGAAACTTCTCTGGAAGTCTATCGACAATAGGCTTTCTAACTCGGTTACTCAAAAAGTAAACCAAATTCTCAATCTGGAAAGGAGACATCGAATGATTATTTCTGACCTGAGCCATTTGGAAGCTGCGAAGCAATCTCCCAGTGTTGTTGGTGGTTGGTATAGCTATAGCTATAGCAATTATAAGAGCAATTCCAGCTATGTCGATCAATACGCTTCTTCTAAGGCAAGTGCTAAATCATTTTTAAGTTCAGCAACTGCGGTAGCAATCTCTACCAATGACGCCAGCGTTTACCAAATTAATTGATGAAAGGTGACTGCTGCTCTAAACCTTGAGCTTTTTCAGTAGTAAACCTTGGGGAAACTTATCCCTAGAATTGGCTTTTCAACCAGATTTCTGCAAAAACTAAACCCATTTTGAAAAGGAGACATCCCATGATTATTTCTGACCTGAGCCATTTAGAAGTTGCCGAACAATCTCCCAGCGTTGTTGGTGCTGGCTATAGCTACTACAGCACATCTAAGAGCAACTACAGCTATCTCAGTCAATACGCTTCTTCCAAAGCGACGGCTAAATCATTTTTCGGTCCAGCAACTGCCGTAGCAATTTCTTCCAATTCAGCCAACGTTTACCAAAGTAACTAATTAACGATGGCTATTACTTCTAGTCATTGAGCAAATTTAAGTCTGAGAACTGCTGAAAGCCAATTTTAAGTAAATAAAAAGGCTTTCAGCGGCCTTTTTGTTAGCAGGAGGACTCCTATGAGTGGATTAACAATCAATGATTTAAATTTTTTCGATTCGGGAATTTCGGACTCAAGTGGGGTGACAGGTGGCTCAAGCAAGATTACCTTGCACGACTTTTTGAAAGATATCAGCATCCCGATTGATTATATCGATGTCAAAGACACGGACTACTTTAGTTATTCGACTAGCAGTAGCAAGGGAACAAAAAATAGCCTGAAGGCCACAGCTAGTGCTTTTGGGAGCAAGGGTAATATGTCTGTTTCAACATGGACTTCCGGTGGTTATTAATCTAGATTTGGCAGATAACAGTTCAAGATATACCCTACCTTGGACTGTTTATCAATCCTTCTGTGACTGTAAAAACTGAAGATAATTATGCCTTAGTTTGCCTTGCTGACTTTATTTAAGTTGTTGATCTAAGGACATATAAACAATATGATTAAATCATCTCAATGCGTTTTGTATCTTGGTCTAGCTGGAAGCTTGATCGTATCTGTTGCTCTACCTTCCCAAGCTAACTCTCCGGGTGGCAAAGATTTCACCAGCGCTTTAAGCGTCATTAGTTCATTTTCCTCTGGAGGTGGTTCTAGTAGTGTCACCGCTACCAGTAGTGCAACAGCAACCTCGTCTGGTGATAGCGGTTTCAGCAGCAGTCAAAGTACCTCTAGCGCATTCTCATCTTCAGCGGGTTCTGGCAGTAGTAGTAGTGCGACAGCGACATCTCCTACAGGAACTCCCAGTAGCCAAAGTGCGACAGTCTTTACTCCTAGCGCAACATCCAGTAGCGCTAGCGTCACAGCTGCCGCATCTACAACTTCTCCTAATATTACGAGCGTCACTGTTGCCGCACCCGCAACCTCTACCAATCCCACTAGCGTCACCGTTCCTACACCTGCAACCTCTGCCAATCCCAATAGCGCTAATATCACTAGCGCTAATATCACTAGCGCTAAAGTTAATGCGCCAGCAACAATCATCCCTAATGCTGCTGGAATCTCAACCACCTTGCCAGTGGCAACCTTCTCTAACCCTAACGTCCCAGGCACTTCCCGCTCATCAACCGTTGCCGCAACCTACATTAGCAACTTCTCTTTGCTATCCTCTCTTCCAGACAAGAGTGAGATTATTGAACAACGTAAAGACCTTTCTGTTGAAAATAATAGTAGCAACAATGAAGGAGCTTCCTATAGCCTTGTAGGGCTAGGTAGCCGAGTTTTTCCAGGCCTTGGTCTGAGGCTAGTTACTGATTAAGTCTAACTGAGTGGAGTCATAACAATGATATGACCGATCTTTCAGGGGCATCTATTCATCCGAATGAAGTGGTTAATTTCCTGAAAAAAAATCTTCAGTTGAAGGATGTCCATCAAAAAATTTTATATCAAAGAATCATCGAAAAAGCGGCTCAGGAAAGAAACCTAACAGTCACCGCAGAAGAAATTCAGGCTGACGCGGATAGGCTGCGTTATGAGAAGCGTTTGGAGAAAGCCGCAGACACGCTAGCATGGCTGTCAGACCAGATGATTAGTGTGGATGACTGGGAGACAGGAATTAGCGATCGCATTCTTGCTCGCAAGTTAGCTAATTCTCTATTCTCTAAAGAAGTCGAGAAGTTCTTCGCGGAAAATCGGCTTGATTTTGACCAAGTTTTACTCTACCAAATTATTGTTCCTTACGAAAAGGTCGCTCAAGAACTTTTCTATCAAATTGAAGAAGAGGAAATCGGTTTTTATCAAGCCGCTCATCTTTACGATTGTGATGAAAGGCGCAGACATCATTGTGGATTGGAAGGCAAGCTTTACCGCTGGAACTTAAAGTCAGAGATCGCCGCCCTTATATTTAGTGCCGAAATCGGAGAAGTAATGGGTCCCATCCAAACCGAGCAAGGTTATCATCTCTTAATGGTTGAAGAGTTCATTCCTGCGGAATTAACCCCTGAAAGGTATCAAGAAATCCTTGATAGACTCTTTGAAGAGTGGTTAACCAGTGAGTTAAATTATATGATTCATAACCAAATGGTTTGAACAAGCCACCAATTTTGGGTGAGTTTAGAATTCTATCTAAACTCTTGCTTTTAATTCAGTATTGAGAAGGGAGGATATCAATCGTGATCCGTTCTAAAGTCTTAATTCAGCGAATCGTCTCATCTGATGGAAAAAGTGTTGCAGAAGCCAAGAGCGTAGTCATTACGTCGGATGATAGTGAGAGTACAATTCGTCAATGCGTCACGGTTGAAGTCTGTTCCGGCAATCGTTGTAGCAGTCGCTCAACATCTAGCGTGACTTCTAAATAGACACCTGCCTGAAAAGTGGGGTGGGATATAATCTTACTGCATCCAAACGAGAATTGTTATATCCCTAGCGATTACAGATCGCCCTTTCTACAAGCATTAGGATGTTCCTATTAGGGACTTCTAGAAAAAGTAATCTCTATGCCATTGTAGGGGCACGGCATTGCCGTGCCCCTACAGCAACTATTCCCTACTAAGAGGCTTAAAAATGAAGGCTACGTAGGCAGGCTTCGTTCGCGTAGCTACGACTTTAGTCACCTGACGTTTTTACTTTGACTTCACTGCAACAGCTTTCTTTCTGGCTTCATATCCAACGCCCATTAAGCAGAATAAGAGTAAAGCTAAGGTACTCGAAAACTCTGGGGTTTCAGCAATTGCCTTACTTGCTTTCACTTTATTTGTCTTAGTTTCTACTAAGGTTAGATAAGTTAAGCTATCGAATTTACGCGAAAACTTACCTTGAATAAAAGCTTCAGCAGTTTCTTCGTTGCCTCCAAAAGAAGTCTCTAAAAAAACTTTATTTGGCTTAACGGTTACGTTGGCGCTCTTCTCATAAGCAAGAAAATCACCAGGTTCTAATGTCTTTATTTTTCCGGCTAAGCTAAAAAAGTCTAAAGGAATCCAAGTCTTCGTATCTTTATTATTCTGGGTGTTATATAACTGAAAATTTACCTCGCCAGACGCACTAGCATATTCAAATTCTGGTTCGTCAATAGAAGTTTTAAGACCTAAAAAAGCTGAAAAATCGAAAGAGAAAGTTTGACCTGCATTTACTAGAAAGTTATAGCCAATCACTCCAGCTACGCTTTTCACCTGTCCAAAATAGCTCTTACCTTCGCCCTCAATTTTACTTAAAGAGAAATTGAAAGCGGAGGTTTTTTTAGGGGAGGGATCGGCTGTAAATTCTGCAAAGGCATCAGCATCGGCAGTCACCTCACTACTGCTTGTAAATATCTCAGTAAAAGCCTCAGTAAAAGCCTCCACCTCAACAGGTGAGTGGCTAAATTTATTCAGTTCTACTGTCGCTTCAGATTTGGCTAGAGTTGCAGCCCAACCAGGCACAGCAACGAACGCAGAGCTAGCCATCAAAGGCGTTGCGAACAGCAAGAAGCGTAAGCTGGGACGTTGTTTGGTTATCATAAAAACCTTATTTCCTTATGTCACTAAAATTTTGGACATGAGAATTTTGACCTGCTGAAAGTTGCAGATCGAAGCGATGACCTAACAAAGGAACAATTTCACCTAGACTGTTTTCAATAACAATAAACAGTCTGTTTGTTAAATGGATGTCTCCGTTTAACAAGCCTTTGGGTTACGCTGAAAAGACTGACGAGAAAAGTTTCTATTGCACTTTAGCAAAGAAATACTTAAGGACTTTCACGTAAGTATCATAATCCCAATTCTCTAAAATTAGAGTAAAGCTCCAGTAAATATACTGAAATACTTTTTAAAGATTTGATGAAGTAGGAATGGTCATTCGGATGCTGAACAAAATGAAAAAATTGCCGTTCTATCTATTGGTTCTACAAGGAGTGTTGTTCGGGATAGAGCTACAAGTAGCAGCGCAGGCGCTGGTGCCTCTAAAAGCGGTGGAAAGGTTGGGCGGTCGCCAACAGATGCGATCGCTTGAGGCTGCTGTTACCAAGAAGCAGCTATCTGGAAGCCAGAAGTCAGACCGTTTTACTAATAAATTGCAACAGATTCCTCTCGATCGGGGAAGCGCAAATAAGTTGCCTCAAAAAAGTGAAGAGGGGTCAGCACTCGAAATTCCTACCTCTGTCACGTCTCCGTATTCTCACGTATGGGTCATCAAAGACAGCCAAAATCAGCCAGAGCAACTGCCTTTTGCGTGGATGGTCAAAGATACTAAAAAACAGTATGGGGAGGGCAGTCCGGTGCCGCTACAACCGATATTGGGGCTGCTGAAAGATGCCAACCAGGCAGCGCTTCAGATGGCAGACGCGGGTGACGCGGGTAAAGCTACTAAAAAGTCTGGCTTTGATGAAATCGTTAAAAATACGGAGAAGGTGGAAGGGTTGTTTACCCTCTACCGCAACAAGAAGACGGGCAAAATTTATTTAGAAATCAAGCCCGAACAGCTCAATAAAAACTTCCTCGGTACCGTGACGATGGAATCGGGGATTGGAGAACGCGGGATTTATAGCGGAGTTCCCCTGAATGATTTCCTGTTTTATTTTCGTCGGGTGAACGACAACTTACACTTTGTGGTTCGCAATGTTAACTTTCGCACGCGCTCTGGGGAGCCGCAAGAGCGATCGCTTAACCGGGCGTTTAGCGACTCTGTCCTCTACTCGCTGGACATCAAAGCGACTCATTCGCAACGCAAAACCCTGCTTATCGATATGGGGGACTTACTCCTCACCGATTTGCCTGGGTTAACCTCGATGTTAAAAACGTTTTTGGATACTTCCTACCGCCTCGACAGTAGCAAGTCGTATTTCGACACCGCCAAAGCCTTTCCCCTCAATATCGAAATTTCCTCGGTTTACGGTTTCTCATCGACGAGTAGCCAGGACGCAAATTTAGCGACTCTGCCTGATAGCAGGGCACTCAGCCTTAAAGTCCATTACAGTTTATCCCAGCTACCGGAAAACAACGGCTATATTCCGCGTCTTGCCGACGACCGGATTGGCTACTTTATTACTGCTTATAAGGACTTCTCCAACGACAACCGCAGAGAACCTTTTGTTCGTTATATTCATCGCTGGCACTTGGAAAAGCAAGATCCGAAAGCATCCTTGTCACCACCCAAGAAACCAATTGTCTTCTGGATTGAGAATTCTGTGCCGGTTGAGTACCGCGACTCCACCCGCGAAGGCGTTCTGATGTGGAACAAAGCTTTTGAGAAGGCGGGATTTAAGGACGCCATTGAAGTGCGGCAAATGCCGGATAATGCCACCTGGAGTCCCGCAGATGTCCGCTACAACACGATTCGCTGGATCAATTCTTTGGATGGATATTCTGCCAGAGGGCCATCGCGTGTCAATCCGCTGACTGGCGAAATCTTAGACGCCGACATCATTGTAGATGCCAACATGGTGCAATCGATCAAGCAGCGATATCGCAACCTTGTCGAGTCAAGCCAGTCGTCGGAAACCGGGTTATTTTCCCAAATTGCGGGGAATCCCAATCTCTGCAACGGATTGGAGAGAGGACAAGCGACGGAGAAAGGAAAAGAGGAAAATCCGTCATTATCTACCCCCGATTTTTCGCAACTCCTACAAGACCACGATCTCTGCTACGGCATGGAAGCGGCTACTCAATCAGCGATGGGAGCGATCGCATTATCGCTGGTTCACAATGTCTTGCCTAGCAGCAACGAAATGAAAGAATTTGTGCATCAGTATATCCGCCACCTGATTTCCCACGAAATTGGACATACTTTAGGGTTGCGGCACAACTTCCACGGTAGCACGCTGCTAAAGCCGGAAGAATTGAACAATACCGACATCACGCGCATCAAAGGAATGGCAAGTTCGGTGATGGACTACGTTCCCGTCAACTTGGCACCTCAAGGTGTGAAGCAAGGAGACTATTATCCAGCCGTTGTTGGCCCTTACGACAAATGGGCGATTGAGTACGGTTATAAACCGAGTGGGGCAACGAATTTTGTGGCTGAAAAGCGATTTTTAGAGCAAATTGCCTCCAAATCACCCCAGCCAGAATACGCCTATGCGACGGATGAAGACATCTTGGATCTCGATCCGGGTGCCAGCCTTTGGGATTTGAGTGGCGATGTGCTGCGCTACTCACAGTCGCAGATGGACAACGCCCGGATGATGTGGGGGCGTTTGGATAAGCGTTACCCGTTGCGGGGCGATAGCTATGAAGAAATGCGCGTGTTGTTTAACACGATACTTAGTTACTACTTCAGTAATGCTAATTTGATGAGTCAATACATTGGCGGACAGTCATTTAGCCGCAACCACGCTGGAGATCCCAACGGGCGTTTGCCGTTTGAACCCGTGCCGCTGGAAAAACAGCGCGATGCATTGACAAAAATAGGAAAATATGTATTTGCCGCAGACGCTTTTGATTTTCCGCCCCAATTGCTGAATCAGTTGGCACCGTCGCGCTGGAGACATTGGGGAAATCCGATCCCGATTTTCCGACTGGATTATCCCATTCATGAAAACCTGCTGTTGCAGCAAAGTCGGGTATTGCGATCGCTTCTATCCGAAGATCGCCTAAATCGTCTGCGCGACATTGAACTTAAGACGAAACCAGGGGAAGCGCTGACACTACCGGAACTCTTCGACACCTTGCAAAATAGCATTTGGACAGAGGTGCAGCAATCCGATCGCACAGCGAATATTTCCAGCCTCCGCCGTTCCTTGCAACGCGAACATCTGGAAATCATGCTGGGAATGGTGTTACGGACTGAATCGGTACCGGAAGATGCCCGAACCCTAGCATGGTACCAACTGCGCCAACTGCGGAAATCGCTGGATAGTGCATCGAAGCAGAAGAACCTCGACACCTATACCAAAGCGCATCTTCTGGAAACACGCGATCGCATTAACAAAGCCTTAAACGCCCAGTTGGAATCGAAGTAAATCCACCATCGACGATAAATGGTGCAACTTGAAAGGGTTGGAGGAGAGGTTAAATCCAGGGGAAACAGCCATCTGCGATTAAATATAAACTTTTTTGGTTTTTTGGCTGGCGCATAGTATTTTTAGACTCCAAAGCGGGAATCTTAAACAGGGAGCCGCTGATGCATTCAACGATGGCGTTGCAAACGACGTTCAACTTTAGCGTGCAATATAGCTCTCTAGGTTTTATTGAAGAGGCAAAGGATTTATGTGCTGTCTTCAGTCCCGCTTAGATGGTGTTTATAAAGCACCAACCCCATCATTTTTTTAACTTGAATCAGTAATCGTCAATCAGTTTAAAGACAAAATGAAAAAATCGCCATTCTACGTGTGTTGTATTCTGGGATTATTATTCGTAAATGTTTCTTCAGTTAAAGCAGCCATTACGAACACCCAAAACCCAGTTGGACATTCTCAGGTTTTAGCTAAAGATACAAATATAGAAAATTCAGATTTTCAATCCTTCGAGGAAACGGTTAAAAATACTCAAAAATTGGATGGATTATTCACTCTCTACCGAAACAAACAAACCGGCACAATATATCTAGAAATTAAACCAGAACAGCTCAATAAAAACTACCTTGCCACCATTACCTTAGAATCGGGGATTGGCGAACGAGGTCTTTACAGCGGAATGCCGCTGCAAGATATGCTTTTCTATTTTCGCCGGGTCAACAACAATTTGCACTTTGCCGTCCGCAACGTGAACTTCCGCACTAGTCCCGGCAATCCAGAACAGCGATCGCTAGAACGAGCCTTTTCTGACTCCGTTCTCAGTTCCCTGAAAATTATCAGCATTCATCCGCAACGGCAAACCATTCTCGTTGATTTAGGGAACCTGCTACTCAGCGATTTACCGGGATTAAGCTCATATTTAAAAAATGCTTTGGAAGCTTCATACCAGCTAGAAGAAGACAAAACCTACTTCGGTGCTGCCAAAGCTTTCCCCCTGAACATGGAAATTGAGTCGATTTACGGCTTCTCTAACCCTAGTGGAGATGACGGGGCGTATTTGCCGACGTTGCCTGACAGCCGCGCCCTTTCCCTGAAGGTACATTACAGTCTCTCCCAGCTACCGGAAAACAACGGCTATATTCCGCGTCTTGCCGACGAACGAATTGGATACTTCACGACGGTTTACAAGGATTTTTCCAGTAAAAGTGGTAAAGATCCGTTTGTGCGCTACATCCAGCGCTGGAATCTAGAAAAGCAAGATCCCGCAGCTTCCTTGTCGCCACCCAAAAAGCCAATTGTCTTCTGGATTGAAAATACTGTCCCGGTTGAGTACCGCGACGCCATCCGCGAGGGCGTTTTGATGTGGAACGCCGCGTTTGAGAAGGCGGGATTCAAGGATGCGATCGCAGTGCAGCAGATGCCAGACAATGCGACTTGGGACCCGGCTGATGTGCGCTACAACACGATTCGCTGGTTCAATTCTTTGGATGCCGCATTTGCATTAGGGCCGTCGCGGGTTAACCCGTTGACTGGGGAAATCTTGGATGCTGACATTATCGTGGACGCTGACTTTGTGAATTCGTTCAAGCAGGAATATCGCCACCTGATCGAACCAAACCAGAAAGGGAACAGCAGTATTTGTAACCGTGGCTTCTTGCCTTCTCACTCGTCTAAACATGGTGGAGAGGCGCATGGTGGAGAGGCGCATGGTGCCAACAGACAGGTAAAACCTTCGTTATTAGAACAGGATGGTCATAACCATCGGTGCGAGGGAATGCAATTTGCCAATCAGATGGCAGTTGGGTCGTTGTCGCTATCACTATTGCAGAATGTCAGCCCCAGAAGCGATCGCATGAAAGAGTATATTCATCAATTTGTGCGATTGCTGATTGCTCACGAAGTCGGACACACTCTAGGCTTAAGACACAACTTCCGTGGCAGTACCCTCTTAAGACCAGAGGAATTGAATAACACTGACATCACCCGCGCTAAGGGGATGGTGAGTTCCGTCATGGACTATCTGCCACCCAACTTGGCACCCCAAGGGGTCAAGCAAGGAGATTACTATACCAGCAAGGTGGGGGCTTATGACGAGTGGGCGATTGAGTATGGTTATAAACCCAGCGGCGGGGTAATTCCCATCGCCGAACAGCGGTTTCTCGATGAGATTGCCAAAAAATCGAGTCAGCCGGAATTAGCTTATGCCTCCGATGAGGACAGCTTTGACCTCGATCCCACTGTGAACCAATATGACATGAGTCTCGATCCGCTAGGCTACGCGCGATCGCAACTGGATATCGACCGCCAACTATGGGATCGCCTTAACAAAGGGTATCCCGGTACCGGCGAAAGTTACAGCGAAGTCAGCGATCGCTTTAACACCGCGTTCATGCACTATTTGCAAAACGTGTTCTTGATTACTAAGTATATTGGCGGACAGTCGTTCTACCGCGATCGCCCCGGAAACCGCAATGGGCGCTTACCCTTTGAACCTGTGCCAGTCGCCAAGCAGCGCGAAGCCTTGGCAGCATTGCAAAAGTATGTCTTTGCAGAAGACGCTTTTAATTTCCCGCCGGATCTACTCAATAAGTTAGCACCCTCGCGCTGGATGGATTGGAGCAATAATATTGCAGTTAATCGCCTTGATTTTCCGGTTCACGACAGCATCTTCTTCCCGCAAAGCATTGTTTTGAGAGAAGTGCTATCGGGCGATCGCCTCAACCGTCTGCGCGACTTGGAACTGAAGAGTCAACCAAATCAAGCGCTGACGCTACCAGAACTATTTAATACCTTGCACAGTGATATTTGGAGTGAGTTGCAGCCAGCAGATAGCAAGTCGGTGAAGATATCCAGCTTTCGTCGGGCTTTGCAGCGAGAACATTTGCAAATACTAATCGGCATGGTGTTGCGGACTGAGGACGTGCCAGAAGACGCCCGAACGCTTGCCTGGTCAAAATTGCGCCAATTGCGCGAAGACATCAACGGTAGCCTCAGGCACCGGAGTGGGAACTTAGACGAATACACCAAAGCCCACCTGCAAGAAACACGCGATCGCATCTCTAAAGCCTTAGATGCTCAGATGCAATCAAATTAAACTCACAGGTCAGGAGTCATTTAACTAATGATTCCTGACCTGTGACAAATAATCATTAGTCATTAGTCTGTTGCCAATAACTAAGGACTAACTATTTTTTGATGCTCCTGGAATCGCAATATCTATCGACGTAACATTGGGCGTGATGCTGGTTAGAGGAGGCTGAATTGCAGCAGCATTTCCAACCACCAGGGTAACAATGTTCTCTGGCTGGAGATATTTTTCGGCAACCCGTTGAATATCCTCAATCGTGGTTGCTTCCACGTCGCGCTGGTAACGAAAGATAAAATCCTTCGGGTAGCCGTAATATTCATATCGCATCAATCGCGACAGAGTTTGGCTGGGATCTTGGAACTTAAAAACAAAAGAATTGAGTTCCGATTCCTTGGCGTAGGAAAGTTCTGCTGGCGTCACTGGATTGGTGCGGATGCGCTCGATTTCCGATAAGACGCCCTTAATGAAGGGTACAGTCGCATCTGAGCGAGTCTGTCCCCCAGCGAGGAATACGCCTGGGTAGTCATATTGAGCGCCCCAATAACCGTACACCGTGTAAGCAAGACCTTGGCGCGATCGCACTTCGTTAAACAACCGTCCGCCAAAACCGTTTAACACTCCATTTAATACTGACAGAGCCGCATAGTCAGGACTGTTCAATTGACCGCCCAGATGACCCATGACAATATTACTCTGGGTTAGCTGCGGCTGATTTACCAGAAACACGCCTCCCCGCTTTGCCTGTTCCGCTCCTGGTATCGGTGGAGTTTGCGCTGTGCCTTTTGGCTTCCAGTTCCCAAACTTTTCCTGGATCATCTGACGCATCGCCTTACTATCAAAATCCCCCACGATGCCCAGAATCATATTCTTCGGATGAAAATATTTCTGGTAGAAACTGATTAAGTCATCGCGGGAAATGTTGTCTAAGGTTGCATATTCTACGGTGCGAGCATAGGGGCTATTGTTGCCATAGACTAATTTCTCAAATTCGCGGGAAGCAATACCACCTGGGTCGTCATTCCGCCGCGCAATTTCACCGCGCTGTTGCGTCTTGGCTAAATCTAGCTTTTCCTGTGCAAAAATCGGCTCTTGGATTACCTCAGCAAACAAACTAAATACGTCCTTCAAGTCTTCAGAGAGCGTCGTAAAGTCAGCACTACCCGCAGTGCTAACAATACTGCTCTCTACCGAAGCGGCGCGTTGTTCCAACAATTGGTTTAGTTCATCGCTGGAGTGCTTCGCGGTTCCGCCAGTCCGCAGAACTTCCCCAACCAACGTAGCCAAACCTACCTCGTTTTCTGGTTCCAGACGACCGCCGGTGCGAATCATCGCCGTGCCACTCACGAGGGGAAGTTCGCGATCTTCCATCAGATACACAATCATCCCATTGTCCATCTGATAGCGCGTGTACGGGGGTACCTGAATTTCCGGCAACGGGGGAAACTTCAACTCCGTATAATGTCGCGCTGTATCCGCTACCGCTGGCATCAAAAATGTCAAAAGTATCAAGGAGAAAGTCAAAAGAAACAGAAAATAATTTTTCTTTTGTTTCCCTTTGCCCTTCTTCCTCCAATTCTGCCTAAACCACTGCATACTCATTCCTCGTCCTTCTTCCTCTTCCTCGCAGTCCTCAAACCTCAGTCCTCAGTCCTCTTCCCTCAGCCCTCTTTCGGCAGAATTCGCCCAATTGTCCGGTTTTGTGGCTGGAAAGTTTCTTTCGCCACGCGCTGAATTTCTGCGGGTGTCACGGTAGCGATCGCATCTAGTTGCTTAAACAGGTTCCGCCACGATCCGGTTTTCACTTCATAGTCCACTAGCGACATCGCCATGCCCATATTGGAATCGAGCGATCGCAATAAATCAGCTCTTGCCTGGGTCTTCACCCGATCCAAATCCATCGCCGCTACGGGTTCCGTCTTCAGCCGCTCAATTTCCTTGCTCAAAGACGCCGCCACTTCATCCACTGTATGACCGGGAGCTGTCAGCGCATAGAACAGCATCAAATTCGGATATTTATCTCCCGGAAAGCCACTAAAACCTTCCGCATTCAGAGCGACTTGCTGCTCTTCTACTAAAGACTTGTAGAGGCGAGAAGTCCGACCATCGCTCAACAATCGACCGATCAGTTCATAAATTGCATGATCCGGATGATTCATCGCCGGACGGTGATAGCCTTCTAGATACCAAGGTTGGGATTGCAGCCGCAAGGTGACATCCTGCGCTTCGGTTTGCTTGGGTTCCGTCGGTAATTGCTCCCGTTCCGCTGTTCTCGCTTTGTAACGTCCAAAATAAACTTGAGCCAGCCGTTTCACTTCCGCTGGGTTAACATCCCCAACGACCGCAATAGTTAACTTGCTGGGGACGTAGTGCGTGTCAAAAAACTTCTGCACATCTTCGCGGGTAAGATTGCGGATGTCTTGGTCGTAGCCAATCACTGGACGCTTGTAGGGATGCACTTTGAAAGCCGCATCCAGAAAAGCCTCAATCATTTGACCAATGGGCGAGTTATCGGTTCGCAACCGTCGCTCTTCCAGGATGACTTCTTTCTCTTTATAAAATTCTCGAAACACCGGATCTAAAAACCGCTCCGACTCCAGCGACATCCACAGCTCTAACTTGTTAGAGGGAAAGCTGTAGAAATAGACCGTGGAATCTGTAGAGGTTGCCGCGTTTAGACCGACGCCGCCCGCTTGTTCGACAATCTGACCTAGTTCATTTTGCTTGACATATTTCGCTGCTTCGGCTTCAACTTTGTTAAATTCTGCCTGCAACCTTGTCACTTCTGCCGATTTCTTTGCCGCTTTTGCTGCCTGAATTTGTTCGGCTAACTGGTCTAAGCGGTCTAAAAGCGGCTTTTCTGCCTTGTAGTCCTGCGTGCCAATGCGGGTGGTTCCCTTAAAAGCTAAATGCTCTAGAAAGTGAGCAACGCCTGTTTGACCATTGGGTTCGTTGGCACCGCCCACATCGGCATAGGTGTAAAACGACACGACCGGCGCTTGGTGCCGTTCCAATACAATAAACTTCAGACCATTCTCTAAGCGAAACTCTGTCACCCGCTGAATCACCCGGTCTAAATAGGGTTGAATCGATTGGGGTGTGGCAGTCCCATCCGCCTTTTCAAGCGTCTGGGTACGAGCTAACGCCACATTTGGCTGCATACCCCACCCCAGCAGCAGCGCGAGCAGAAAAGCCAGAATGCTTCGCCACTGACGCTGTCTTGACGGTTGAGGGCTGGGGTTCAAACTTTCCCGTAACGGTTGTGCTGTCGTTGGGATTGACACACACAGGAATCGACAAAACTGACTCATACAATACTAAAGATTAAGCAGCGCTAATTCCAAGATATTGACTCTAACGTGGATTGTGTGGTGTTAACAATCTGTGAAGGTTTGGGTGATTGATTACTCGCCTATAGCACAATTGCATTAGGGTGTTAGTGGTAATCCATCCATTTATTTCTTAATATGGGAATTTTTAACCGGAAAACGGTAGGAACAACTAAGCAAGTTGCTCATACTGAAGACGATACTCACACCCGAATTTTACAGGCAGCACAGCGGTTATTTGCCCGCCAGGGATATGAGGGGACAACAACCCGCGATCTTGCCGCAACAGCGGGGGTTGCAGAAGGAACGTTGTTTCGTCATTTTCCGAACAAAAAGGCGATCTTGATTGAGGTGGCGACGCAAGGCTGGGTAGAAATTCTCACAGATTTATTAACCGAATTGAGTGAAATGGGCAGCTATAAAGCTGTGGCTCAGGTGATGCATCGACGGATGATGAATCTACGTGAAAATGCGGATATGCTGCGGGTTTGCTTTACCGAAGCGCAGTTTCATCCAGAGTTGCGCGATCGCATCCAAGCTGAAGTAATTGTCAAAATGACGGATGTGGCAGAAGCTTTCTTTCAAACTGCAATGGATAGAGGCACCTATCGCCGCATGAATCCGAGAATTGTCGCCCAAGTTTTCTTGGGGATGTTCACAATTGCCGGTTTTAGCCACGACACCCTATTGGGAGAAAATGCTTCCCCGAAAGCAATGCAAGAGATGGCAGAAGGGTTGGCTGATATTTTCCTCAACGGTGTGTTAGCGAAATAAAGCAATTAAGATTAGCTCCGGCAATTAGAATTTGCATTAATCCGAGCGTTTAAAATTTGTATTAGCTCTGGCGTTTAGAAATCGCGCCTACACAGACAAAACCCGGCTGCGCGGGTTTAAAACAACGCCCCAGCGATTTCCTGTTCGCCCGGTGTCTTAAAGTGATGCAAGTGCGCGATAATTGCTTAACCAACAATGGACGCTGAAGAACTTCTAAAAAGATACGCCCAAGGCAACCGGAACTTTCAAAAAGCAAAACTAAGTGGGATACAGCTCCCAGGTGCAAACCTAAGTGGGATAGACCTACAGAATGCAGATTTGACCGGAGCTGAGTTAAATCAGGCAAACCTGGCTAATGCCAACCTCACTGGCGCAAACTTTAGCAGAGTATCCTTAATTAGAGCAAATCTGAGTGGGGTGCAAGCTTCTTCAGTAAATTTGGGTTTGGCAGAACTCAGCGGTGCCAACCTCAGTAAGGCAAACTTGATTGGTGTTAACTTTAATAATGCCAACCTAGACAATGCAAACCTAAGTGATGCTCAACTAAATAGTGCCAACCTAACTAAAGCCTCTTTAAGTCAAGCCAACCTTGTTAGAGCAAACTTGAGTAGTGCGAGGCTAACGGGTGCAAACTTAGCTGAAGCTGACTTAAGTCGGGCAGAATTAGCTAGTGTTAACATCCAAGATGCCAATCTCCAAGGAGCCAAGCTCCGGGGTGTCAAGTTGCCCAGCTATAATTTGTCAGGTATGAATTTTGCTGAGGTGGATTTAGGCGCAGCAGAACTGACAAACATACAGTTTAGAAAAGCCTGTCTGCGAGGGATAAATTTAGAGAGAGCAGGTCTGCAAGGAGCAAATTTCATGGGGGCAAACCTGAATGGAGCCAACCTGAAAAAAGCAGATTTGACTGATGCAAACCTTTATGGAGCAAGCATCAAGGGTGCGGATTTCACGGGCGCGATAATGCCCGATGGGGAAGTTTACAAGTCCTCAGCCTCTGATACAGGACTCCGCAAACAGGAAACATCGTTACCAACACAAATAGCAATGACTCGCAAAGTAATTCGGACAGAAAACGCACCAGCACCAGTCGGACCGTATAATCAAGCGATCGCTGCCAGTGGTCAGATGATCTTCGTCGCTGGTCAAATTGCCATCGATCCCAGAATCGGTGATATTGTCTACACCGACGATGTAGCCAAGCAAACAGAACAGGTAATGGCTCATCTTGAAGCGATTCTCTCTGCGGCTGGCGCTAACTTTGAGAATGTGGTCAAAACCACCGTCTTTCTCAAAGATATGAATGATTTTGCTGCGGTTAACGCAGTTTATGGTAAATATTTTGACGCAGAGACAGCCCCTGCCCGTGCCTGCGTGCAAGTATCCCGTCTACCCAAGGATGTGCTGGTAGAAATTGACTGCATTGCGGTAATTTAAGACCGACAACGCCAAGCGCGATCGCATTGTAGGTTAGAACTCGCTACTCTAACCTACGCCTGTATAGCCTGTAAGCGATTGATAGAAGAGTTCGCCTACGAAGCACTACCTGCGATCGCCTATGATAATAGTTATCATTATTAAAAATATCTTGGCATTCTGAGAACTTGCCATGTCATCGCAGACACTGCGCCGCATGGTGTGAATCTATGTCTGCATCGCTCAATTAACACCGAAAGAGTAATGAACAATCTTACAGCACCCAAACAAAACCTGATTTCGGATATTCCTAAACGGGGAATGCCAGTCACGATCGTTACAGGCTTTTTAGGCAGTGGTAAAACAACGCTGCTTAACCATATTTTGCATAATTGTCAAGACTTAAAAGTAGCAGTTTTAGTTAATGAATTTGGCGATATTAATATCGATAGCCAGCTATTGATTTCCGTCGATCGAAACATGATCGAACTCACTAATGGCTGTATTTGTTGCACCATCAACGATGGATTGCTCGATGCAGTTTATCGGGTGCTGGAACGGAGCGATCGCATTGATTACTTAATTGTCGAAACAACCGGAATTGCCGATCCATTGCCCATTGCCTTGACCTTTATTAGTACAGATTTGCGCGATCTAACTCGGCTCGATTCTATCTTGACTTTGGTGGATGTGGAAACGTTTACACCGGAGCATTTTGAAAGTGATGCCGCCCTCAATCAGATTTCCTATGGTGACATCATTCTGCTGAACAAAACCGATTTGGTTCCAGAAGCCCAAGTCAAGGAGTTGGAAGACTACATTCGCGCCATGAAAGTAGGCGCAAGAGTTTTGCGAACCTCCTACGGACAAGTTCCTCTGCCACTAATTTTAGATGTGGGAGTTTCCCAAGCGGAATCTTATCCAGCTAAAGAGGAATCTAGCCATCATCACCATCATGATCATCATCACGATCATTCCCACCACTTAGAAAATGATGGTTTCATGTCATTTTCTTTTGAAAGCGATCGCCCTCT
Source organism: Trichocoleus sp. ST-U2 (assembly GCF_039961875.1). NCBI lineage: Bacteria > Bacillati > Cyanobacteriota > Cyanophyceae > Leptolyngbyales > Trichocoleusaceae > Trichocoleus > Trichocoleus sp. ST-U2. The sequence continues at coordinate 74,508 of NZ_JAMPJY010000025.1, forward strand.
CCTTTTAGAGAAATTTCAAGAATTTTTAACCGAACAACTTCCCGAAGACGTTTTTCGCGCCAAAGGTTTACTCTGGTTTAAGGAGAGTAGTTTACGCCACATCTTTCAACTGTGCGGTAAACGAATTGAGATGAAAACTGACAAGTGGACTTCTCAAAAAAGCAATCAACTGGTATTTATTGGGCGTAACTTGAATGAAGCCCAAATTCAACAGCAGTTAAAAGATTGCTTAGAGTAAATAAAATAGGGATTGTGTCTTATGGCAACTTCAACGATTTCTGCACCTAGTACTGTCGGAATTGGCGGAACCGTTCAGGAATATCTCTGGGCTTGGGAAGGACAAGAATTACCTATAGTTTATGAAACTCTAGGCAAAGGATCTCCTATATTACTTCTGCCAGCTTTCAGCACCGTTTCTACACGCGCGGAAATGCACGGACTGGCAGAGTTATTATCATCTCAGTTTCAAGCCGTTGCTCTCGATTGGCCTGGATTTGGGCGATCGCCTCGTCTACCCTTGAACTACCAACCCGCCCTATATCACCAATTTCTGCAAGATTTTGTCAAAAATGTTTTTGATACTCCAATAGCCATCATTGCTGCTGGACACGCTGCTGGTTATGCGATGCAACTAGCGCAACAACAACCGCCCGTTTTATCACGGATTGTTTTAGCGGCTCCCACTTGGCGCGGGCCATTTCCGACGATGATGGGTAAACAGCAAGGGTGGTTTGGAACGCTGAGAAATGTAGTGCGATCGCCCATTTTAGGACAAGCTCTCTACAAGCTAAACACCACAGAATCCTTCATGAGCTTGATGTATCGTCGCCATGTCTACGTTGAACCTGACTCGCTGACTCCTCCCCGGCTCGAACAAAAGTTGCAGACAGCACATCAACCAGGAGCGCGTTTTGCTCCCGCCGCCTTTGTCACCGGAGGTTTAGATCCGGTGAATCATAGAGACGATTTTCTCGCCTGGTTTCAGCCTTTACCGTTACCCGTGATGGTAGTCATTGGCGAACAAGCACCGCCGAAATCAAAGGAAGAAATGGAAGCAATGGCGAATGTCTCAGGAGTGCAGACAGTCAGGCTTCCCGGTTCGTTGGGATTACATGAAGAGTACGCAGATGCTGTAGGTGCTGCTATCTTGCCATTTTTGATGGATGGATGAGCGCAATCGCACTTAGCTTATATTTATGCGCTGATGCGATCGCATTTACTTTGTCCTCAAGCCAAGCCAAGCTAACACAGCTAAGGATTTGGTTGCCGTTAAGCAAAACTTAGCGGGCAATTAATTGGCTATAATGCCATCAAAAACTGTCAGCTTTTGAATTATGAACAGAATTGCTCTTGCTTTGCTTACTTGTCCGATAATTTTGGCATCAATGCTCCTGCTAGCGAATACAGCACAAGCCGCTGAAGCTTCAAATATGATGCTGTCTGCACCAACTGCACAAGTTATTGTCGTGCAATATCAACAAGTGCCTGCATCTGTGCAACCGAGTAATCCTATCAAAGACCATCTAGGGTGCAGTTGTGCTGCTTGCACTAAGGCTCTGAGTCAAATGCAAGGTCAGTTTACGCTTTAGTCAAGATGGACGGCGATGGCAAAAAAGCGATCGCGCTTTCTTGAGTTGAAGAATTTCCTTCTCTTTACCCACTATGCCCGTCTTCAGGCGGTGATGGTGGGTTTTTGCTTAATCCACGTAACTTTTAGGCGATCGCTCTTACCACGCTACTCGCGCTAAAATTACTATCCATTTAGTAATATTTAAAATCTCTATCAACTGTCAGCTTCAAGCTAACAATTCATCTAGCGCTACACTAAATCCTCTGAGTACAAGTTGCGTACTCACTACATCACCAGTATTAAACCCTAATGTCTGACTTTGAGTAATTAACAATACCCGACGACTCTCAGGAAATACTAGCCAGACTTCCGAACAACCCGACTCTAAATACTCGCTTGCTTTGGCAAACAAATCCTCGGCTGAATCCGTTGGAGAAGCGATTTCAGCAATTAGCGGTGGACTTTGTGGCAACCCTCCTGCCTCACCAAACTGCGCTACCAATTCCGCTGTGAGGTAGGATACATCAGGACGACGTCCCTGCCTTAAAGTCCGACAGGGAAGTTCTACAACAACCTCTCCTCGTTGTCCAGATTGGGTTATGTAATTTCCCCAGGAAAGAACCAGCTTACTCTGAACCCGACTGTGTTTTACCGTCATTCCCATTTTCTCCACAAGTTGTCCATCCACCCACTCCATGTGTTCGGGGGGGTTAGTCATAAAGTCTTCTAGAGAGAAGCTTTCGGTTACAGTAGCGATCGCCATAGTTATCTACTCGCTTTGGTCAGGTACTAATATTATGGCAGGCTGCACATAGACGATACCCCCAACTTCCTGATAAAAAGAAGTTGGGGGTATGTATTATCTATAAATTACGAAAAATTATTAACGAACCGTAGCCGTTTCGCACTCCAAACGAGGTGCAATTAGCTCTTTAGATACCATCTCATCTGGAAAATGTTTATCAATAATTTCAGGGATTTCTGTAGCGTTAATCCGAGTGTAGCGGGTTTTATCCGGCATAACGATATTTGGCCCTGATTTGCAACGCTTCATGCAGCCAGTTCCTTTAATCGTAACCTGGTCGTCCAAGCCGCGATCGCGCAAACCTTCTTCTAAAGCCTGACAAACTTTATTAGCACCCAACTTGCAACAATCGGACTTTTTACACACCAAAATTGTCGCTTTGACGCCGGAAGGTAGAGGTAATTTTTTAGCAGGTGGAGGCGTTTTTTGAATTGCCTCTACTTGTCCAACTTCCTGAACTTGGCTGGGAGGAACACCCGGTTTAACCAGATAAGCTTTTTGTTTGACTTCTCCACTTTTTAACTTAAGCTTGGTTTCGCCAAAAACCTCAACCCAAGTACCGGGTGTCACTCCTGAGCGAAATAGGGAAATCCGAGCTTCTTTGGCAAGCTTGATCTGACATTCACCCTCTGAAGTTGCGAGTCTCAAATATTTGATTTTATAGCCATCTTCGATGACAAAACCGAGTAACCATCCCTCAAGGCGGAATTCTGAGTTGTTTTGTTTAAATTTACTCATGCTTTTTTACAACCTCTTTTAACTTTCTTTTGGATCGTTACTCGTCTGCCAGCAGCGTTCCAGATGGCTCACTAACTCGCCGCGCGATGCCGTTAACTGCCTAACAACACTCCACAGCTGAATCGCTGCTGTCGTGTTGTAGACCTCAACCAGCAAGGGCTGGTCAACCGCACACCCACAGGAAATTCCTAACTCTCGCAAGCGGTAATAAACTTGCCACCGATCTGCTCGATTCACCTCAACAACCTTGCCGGTTTCTGGTTGTGGCTCAATTGGCTCTATTGGATTCATTCGTTCCCACAGACGCGAAAAATTAGCATTGTCTATAACTTCCCTGGACTCGCTAGCCTTTCCGAAAATTCCCTGACGTAGGGAATTTTTACAATTTCACCCTAGTTAATACATATAACTCAAACGACAACAATTCTCAACTAGCTTAACTGAAAATTTAATTGCTTGCGAGAAATAGGCAAGGATACAACTGAGGAACTAGCGCTTGCTGCGGATCGGGTCAAACTGGCTCAGACTATAGTGAGACACCAAAATTGGGTTAGCGTGATACACTTACTGCATTAGCAACAACCGTTGCTTATTGAGAGGAGAATACAACGATGTCCGAAACTCAGAGTGTATTGCGCTCCTTCGGTCAGGTTTATGACAATCCGGTGTTGCTGGATCGCAGTATCACCACGCCGGTTTGTGAGGGCTTCAACATTGCTCTAGCGAGTTTTCAGGCGCTGTACTTGCAATATCAAAAGCATCACTTTGTGGTCGAAGGTTCAGAATTTTATATGCTGCACGAGTTCTTCAGCGAAAGCTACGAACAGGTGCAGGGACACGTTCATGATATTGGCGAACGGTTGGATGGGCTGGGTGGCGTTCCAGTAGCTGGCTTTGCCAAGTTAGCAGAACTGTGCTGCTTCACGCCAGAAGATGAAGGGGTATTTTCTTGCCGCCAGATGGTGGAACACGACTTAGCCGCCGAGCAAGCGATGATTCAGCTAATCCGGCGTCAGGCAGGACAAGCAGAAAGTTTGGGCGATCGCGCAACCCGTTATCTGTACGAAACAATCTTGCTGAAAACCGAAGAGCGGGCTTATCATCTGGCTCACTTCCTCGCTAAAGACAGCTTGACCTTGGGTTTTGTCCAGACTACGAATAATTAGTATCTGCCTCTTGAATCCCGTTGAGGTAAGCTAGATGTAGCCTCGATATGCAGGCTGCTAAAATTTTCAGTACCTAACCTGTGGTTCTTTAAGACAGAGAGTAACACTAACTGAGCAGAGGGAAGATATCTTCTCTCTGCTTGTTTATTATGAAGTTGTAAAAGTTCTGATTAAGTTGTAAAGAAAAATCCAGAAATTAATTTTAAGCTTGTTGAAACTAGTTGTCAACTAACCTAAAAGGCGGATTTCTTGGCTTCCTTACATCAGGGGAATGAGAACCGAAGAGTTCAGAATGGAAGAGCGGATTTGACGCGATCGCGGTAGAGACGCGATAACCTGGTCTCTAACATCGATAGCCTCGATCAAACTGCCCGGTCAATGGGAGCTGGTTGTACCAAGAAGACACTTGCCAGTTGACACAAAATAAGTTGCAAAAACCTTTCCTCATCAAATCTTGGGCAAATTGGCAAAAACCACTACCAAGCACAGGGAAGAAAGCCTTTAAAATAATCTGGACTTAAAACAGTCACGCTAGGACAAACAACTATGCCCCGCCGCCAGGACATCCACAAAATTCTGTTACTAGGCTCTGGTCCAATTGTGATTGGACAAGCCTGCGAGTTTGACTATTCAGGCACTCAAGCCTGTAAGGCGCTCCGGGAGGAAGGATATGAAGTCGTGCTGGTGAACTCGAATCCAGCCAGCATTATGACCGACCCGGAAACGGCCGATCGCACCTATATTGAACCGTTGACACCAGAAATCGTAGAAAAGGTAATCGCCAAAGAACAACCTGATGCGCTGCTGCCCACAATGGGAGGTCAGACAGCTCTAAATATAGCCGTCACCCTTGCGAAAAATGGAGTACTGGAAAAGTACGGGGTCGAGTTAATTGGAGCCAAGCTACCGGCAATCGAGAAAGCCGAAGACCGGCTGCTGTTTAAGGAAGCGATGGCGAAAATTGGGGTAAGCGTGTGCCCATCGGGGATTGCTAGCACCCTCGACGAAGCGAAGGCGATCGCGTCCCAAATTGGCAGCTATCCCTTGATTATCCGCCCTGCCTATACCCTAGGCGGCACCGGCGGCGGCATTTCCTACAACCAGGAAGAATTTGAAGAAATGGCTCAGGGCGGTTTGGATGCCAGCCCAGTGTCGCAAATTCTCATCGAACAGTCGCTGTTGGGTTGGAAAGAGTACGAACTAGAAGTCATGCGCGATTTGGCAGATAACGTCGTGATTATCTGCTCGATTGAGAACCTTGACCCGATGGGCATCCACACTGGGGACTCGATTACCGTAGCACCCGCGCAAACCCTCACCGATAAGGAATACCAGCGGTTGCGGGATGCGTCAATTAAAATTATCCGCGAGATTGGGGTAGAAACCGGCGGCTCGAATATTCAGTTTGCAGTTAATCCTCTGACTGGCGACCTGATTGTCATTGAGATGAACCCCCGCGTTTCTCGCAGTTCTGCCCTGGCTTCTAAAGCGACCGGGTTCCCAATTGCGAAGATAGCGGCAAAGTTGGCGGTAGGCTATACCCTCGACGAAATTCCCAACGATATCACCAAGAAAACCCCGGCGTCCTTTGAACCGACCATTGACTATGTGGTGACGAAAATACCCCGATTTGCCTTCGAGAAATTTCCGGGTTCTCAGGCAATCCTGACGACGCAGATGAAGTCGGTGGGAGAAGTGATGGCGATGGGGCGGACGTTCTGCGAGTCGTTCCAGAAAGCATTAAGAGGCTTGGAAACGGGTCGCGCGGGTTGGGGATGCGACAAGAACGAGAAATTGCCGAGTTTGGAACAAATTCGTTCGGGACTGCGGACGCCTCATCCAGAGAGAATTTTCACCGTTCGTCATGCCATGTTGATGGGGATGACGGTAGAAGAAGTCTATGAACTGACGGGAATCGATCCGTGGTTTCTAGATAAGATGCAACAACTGTTGGAAACCGAGAAGTTCTTGAAGCGAAGCAAGCTGAAAGACCTGACAAAAGAAAAGTTGTGGGACATCAAGCAGGAAGGTTTTAGCGATCGCCAGATCGCCTACGCTACTAAAACGACCGAAGATGAAGTCCGCGACTACCGCAAGCAGTTGGGCGTCGTCCCCGTCTACAAAACCGTGGATACTTGTGCGGCGGAATTTGAGGCACTGACTCCTTATTACTACTCAACTTACGAGGAAGAATCGGAGGTATTGCCTTCAGATAACCGCAAGGTGATGATTTTAGGGGGTGGCCCGAACCGGATTGGACAGGGGATTGAGTTTGACTACTGTTGCTGTCATGCAGCTTATGCTCTTTCCAAGCAAGGGTTTGAGACGATTATGGTCAATTCAAACCCGGAGACCGTTTCCACCGATTATGATACGAGCGATCGCCTCTACTTTGAGCCGCTGACGAAAGAAGATGTTCTCAACATCATCGAGGCGGAACAGCCAGAGGGAATTATCGTGCAGTTTGGGGGTCAGACGCCGCTAAAATTGGCTTTGCCATTGCAGGAATATCTGCAATCCCACCCCGAAATCACCGCTAAAATTTGGGGAACCTCGCCAGATTCGATTGACACCGCCGAAGACCGAGAGCGATTTGAAAAAATCCTGCGGGAACTTGATATCAAGCAACCAGCGAACGGAATTGCTCGGAGTTTTGAAGACGCCTTAGCGGTCGCGCAGCGCATTGGCTACCCTGTCGTGGTACGTCCTTCTTATGTATTGGGAGGACGGGCGATGGAAATTGTCTACTCCGATGAGGATTTGCAGCGCTACATGATGTATGCGGTGCTGGTGGAACCCGATCATCCGATCTTGATCGACAAGTTTTTGGAAAATGCGATTGAGGTGGATGTGGATGCGATCAGCGATCGCACTGGTAAGGTCGTGATTGGCGGCATCATGGAGCATATCGAACAAGCGGGCATTCACTCTGGGGATTCTGCCTGTTCCTTGCCCTATACTTCCCTATCGGAAGCAGTCTTGGATACCATCCGTACCTGGACTATCGATCTCGCCAAGACCCTCAAGGTGATTGGATTGATGAATATCCAGTTTGCCGTTCAGGGGGAACAAGTTTACATTCTAGAAGCCAACCCCAGAGCCTCGCGCACCATCCCTTATGTCTCCAAAGCGACTGGAGTACCCCTAGCCGCTCTGGCGTCCCGGATTATGGCAGGTGCCACGCTGGAATCCCTCGACTTGACAGAGGAGGTACTGCCGCGTCACGTTGCCGTCAAGGAAGCCGTACTGCCTTTTGAAAAATTCCCCGGTGCTGACACCCTTCTGGGACCAGAAATGCGCTCGACGGGAGAAGTGATGGGGATTGACGTGGATTTCGGAAGAGCGTTTGCTAAGGCAGCGTTAGCAGCGGGACAGCGGTTGCCCTTATCTGGCACAGTGTTTGTCTCAATGAACGACCGGGACAAGGCGGCGGCGGTGCCAGTGGTCAGAGATTTGATTGAGTTGGGCTTTCATATTGTCGCCACCGTTGGCACGCGCAAAGTGCTGCGGGAACATGGGCTAGAGGTGGATGTGGTGCTGAAACTGCATGAGGGGCGTCCTCACGTTCTGGATGCGATCAAAAACAACAAGATTCAGCTGATTATCACCACACCTTCTGGGGAAGAAGCGCAGGCAGATGGACGCTTGATTCGTCGCAGTGCCCTCACTTACAAAATCCCTATGATCACGACGATTGCAGGTGCTAAAGCTACTGCGGCAGCGATTCGTGCCTTGCAGTCAGCTCCTTTGGAGGTGAAAGCGCTGCAAGACTATATTGGCATCCCCAACTATAGTGATGCCAAGTTGAGTCCAATCCAGGTTTAACTCTCCAGTCCCCTTTTCGGAATCGGGAAGGGGAGGGGCGAGGTCAGAGTGTATGGCATAAAAATAAGAACCGCTATAGATGCCAAACGCCCTTCCGGGAATCCCCCATGAATCTTAGGGGATTTTACCGAAGCGATCGCAAGGTTGCTTACCCAAACCTGTTCTCGAAGAAAACAGGTTTGGGTTCTTTCCAAACTAAGCCGAAATCTACGTAGTGGGATCGTATCCCTACTTCAGTTAGGACTTCAATCAGGTTTTGCAAGAGATAAGCATCCCCGTTCTTAAACCATTTCCCGTTCAAAATGTCAAGCTTGTCATCCCAGAAACCGACGCTGAGCTTTGACAATTTATTGGCAACCTTTATGAATTATTAGGGATAGGTATAAATTTATTGCCCTTCGTAAAGGCAATAGTTGGCAGCAACTGAGTTGAGATTTTTTGACATTCAGAAGAAATTACTACTTTGTTAAATTGTCAGCAAATCGTCAGATTCGCCTTCTATCGAGAAGCGTGGATTCACAATTATTCTTTTATGCAATTTGATAGAAACTTGACTAAAAAGGCATTTCGAGCAAAGGGAATGTCAGTAGGTAAAAGTATTATAGATTACATAGTAATTTCGCTTGGTGTTTCCCTGATGCAACTGAACCGATGCGATCGCCACATAGCCATTTCAATTGCAGCATATGCTGTCGGCTACGCAACACGATCGCTCGATAAGCGATCGCCCAAAGTCCCTCAAGCAGGTCAAGGTTAAATCTTCTTTCTCTGAGTCTGATAAATGTCTGCCCGTAACGATCCCAGCTATTTTGTTGGGGAAATGCCAACCAATCGCACTTTAGACAAAAACAACCGTAAAGTTTTTTCGAGCGAGTTCAATCCAGAAATCAAAATCCAAGTAACCCAAGTATAAAAACATACTAAATATTGCTTTTGTTTTACTGGTTGAGAATCAATTTTTTTTTCTAAAACTCATGCAGCTTCAGACATCTAGACGAAAAGGAGTTTGTTACTTTTCCATAACTTGATGAACCCTCAAATTCACGTAAATTTTAGTGGATATTTCCCCGGCGATCGCAGTGCAATGTTATTTTTAGAATGGGTTTACTTAAGCTAAATGATGTTGAGGTAAAAAATGCAATACTCAAATTCTAAAAAATCCCACCTAGAGATGGTTGATGAGGAGTCAACAGACAGTCTCGATAAATCCTTAGAAGCAATTTTGGCTCAACTAGAGCAAAATAACCAATTTGTAAGTGAATATCCGGATGTCGAGGAACTGGGGTTGAAGCATATTAGTCGTAACAAGAGGGCGGTAATAGAGAGAATGATTGCCCTCTGCCTATTCAGGTCCAAACAAAAGCCTAATGAAAGCCGGACAGAGTTTGAATGTGCCTAATGAGAAATCTCTCCAGCGACTGAAAGACTTGATCTTACACGTTGTAGAGGCAGATACAGATAACTTCCTTGAATTAGCAGAAATTGCTGGATTAAATCCCGTTAAAGATTTTGCGGGTGCTAATCTTAGTGGCGTTGACCTACATGGTGCCGACTTAAGCGGTTCGATTTTGCTGGGTACGCTGCTGCTGGGTGCCAATCTGATTGGTGCCGATCTCGCGGGTGCCAAGCTGAATAAAGCCAACTTGAATATGGCTGATTTGAGCGGTGCCAATTTGCTCAGTGCCAATCTCAACAGAGCTGACGCCATTAAAGTCTGTTTGATGGGTGCCAACTTGATTGGTGCTAACCTCAACAGTGCCAACTTACTATGTGCCCAACTGAATGAGGCTCAAATGATTGGAGCCGACCTTTGTCGCGCCAACTTAATTGATGCTTCCTTGTGTAGTGTCAACTTGAGTGAGGCGAACTTGAGTTATGCTATCCTGCGTCGTGCTGACCTGAGTAGTGGCACGTTGATAGGTGCAAACTTGATGGGTGCCGACCTAAGCGGCGCTGACCTACGTCGTGCCAATTTGAGCGATGCGGATTTAGGCACGGTAAAAGTGGAAAAAGCTCGATTTGGAGAGAATACAGGACTTTCAGAAGCAATGAAGCGTGACTTGAAGCGGCGAGGGGCAATCTGGTAAGAATATTTGCGCTCGTCGTTGCTCCTCAAGAGCCGCTTACCGAATCCGCCACAACTAAGTTTTATAATACTTTTCGGTTAACCTCTCTCCAAAGAGTTTAGATGGGGGAGACACGCAGGGAAGTAGAGAATTCCGTTTGCCGATAAAGAGGGACTCTCCCACTCCAGAAGCCAGATTGGGTAATGCTATAGGTTGAGTCTAGGATCAATGGTTGTTGATTATTGAGGCGAGTGTAGTGAATGCGATCGCTTCCGCATCCCAAACGCCAAAACGCTCAAAAACACCAACCCGATTACCCCCGCCAAGGGATTTTTGTCCACACCAGTAATCCAGTCGGAAACTTGACCAGAAAATTGCACCAGATTCCCCACATTAATGATGTAGTATCCCCAAACCAAGCCAGCGTGCAGACCGATCGAAAGTCCCAGACGCCCCTTGCTTCCGCGCTTTGCCCAAACCAGGGTTAATCCCAGCAGCAACAACCCTGGAAATCCCGGCAAAGTCCGAAAAATCTCCCTCAGCGGCTTCAGAAAATGTAGCAGCGCAAAGATAAAAGCATCTGCCAAAAGAGATACGCGGGGACGATAATCCCGTTCCAACTCATCTAACAGCCAACCTCGGAATACCAATTCCTCTGCAAAACCGATACCCAGAGCGCTCGCTAACCCTTCTAAAATCAGCTTGGCTAATGGAATTGTCGGAGGCTGCCACACCAGCCAACCCAATAGCCCCTCCAGCCCAAACAGACTGAAAGTAATCAAGACGCCAACACCCAGTCCAGAGAAAAGCTCTTTGGCATTTTGCCGCGTTCCTTGTAAACCATAGCGTCTCAGTAGCTGGGGTTGCTGATAGACTTTCTGACCCCACCACCGAACAAGCAGGAGAAACGCTGCAAACAACAGCCCCATCGTTAGGATGGTAACTAAGTTGGGATCTTTACTCAAGAGTAAGTAAATGGGTGCAGCCACCGGCAACCAGAGCAAGAGTAAACTCAGCACAAAACAGCCCAGCCGCGCCGGTGCCGGGTACTGGGCTAAACGGACAAAGTTTATTTTTAACAACCTCTTGCCTCTTACTTGTTGCCTAGGCGTATCCTATTCGTCTGGTTCTATAGTGCTGGTCAATCCGTGGTTGTTCAATGTTTCGCTATAGAACTCCGCATGCTCCAAGGCGCAAGTAATCACGAGAGCAAGCCCATTGGTATGAGCTTCCATCATGATACTGACAGCCTGAGGTTGCGTGATACCAGGCACCGTCGTTATCAAAACCTGCACCACGTACTCCATTGGGTTGAAGTCATCATTATGGAGCAACACACGATAACGAGGTGCGAGTTTACGGACTGTTGAAGGCTTTTGTACGGTTTCGACAGACACTGCTCTTCCCTCTTCGTTACTGATCTACGATTGATAAACGCTACTTGAACTCTCCCCTTCTCTACTCCAGATGTGATGCGAACACAGCTTGCGTACTACCATACGGAAAGCCGCTACGCGCCTACGTTACCCCATCTGAAGTTGGGTCGCTCAAGGCAAATGTTAAGATTCTAGCTGCTTTTTTTATATTACTCAATACTTATGCGTTCTGAGGAGGCGATCGCTCCAGCATTTCCCCTACGCCTGAGCAAAACCTTTCCTCAACATAACTAACGGGGATGCAGCAACCAAGCCCTTAGACGGAACTACTGAATGTCTAAGGGCATCCAGCCTTCCTGAGAAGCTAAAATAAAGAAGTTAACATTACTTAACATTTTTGTGACATGCAGGCAACCCCAGCAGCCTCTACCGTCCCCATTCCCGGCACTTATTGGCAATGGCGGGGGCAATCCATCTATTATGTACGGTCAGGACAACCGCAAACCGAACGCCCGCCCCTATTATTGATTCATGGCTTTGGTGCCTCTACAGACCACTGGTGCAAGAATATTACTGAACTGAGTCAGGATTTTGAAGTTTGGGCGATCGATCTGCTGGGCTTTGGTCGTTCAGCCAAGCCGGAGTGGGAGTATGGTGGCGACTTGTGGCGAGACCAACTGTATGATTTCATCACTAACGTGATTCGTCAGCCAGTTGTGTTAGCAGGAAACTCTCTAGGCGGCTATTGCGGGCTTTGCGTGGCAGCCCAACGTCCATCAGCCGCTGTTGGATTGGTATTGCTCAATAGTGCTGGCCCGTTCACCAATCTTAAGGTGCCGACTCAACCGAACCCCATCCAAAAAGTGATGGGTGAAGTCGTTCAGTCACTTTTTCGCCAACCCTGGGCTAGTTTTCTGTTGTTCCAGTATGCGCGCCAACGTTCAGTCATTCGGAATACACTCCAGAAAGTTTATCTCGACCAGAGTGCGATCACCGATCGGTTGGTGGAAGAAATCTATCGCCCCTCTTGCGATCCCGGTGCTGCTCAAGTGTTTGCTTCTGTCTTCAGAACGCCTCAAGGCGAAAAAGTTGACGTTTTATTAAAGCAGATGCGCTGCCGGCTGTTGCTGTTGTGGGGAGAAGCAGATCCCTGGATGAATGCAAGAGATAGAGCGGAGCAATTTCGCCAATACTATCCTCAACTGACAGAGCATTTTTTACAAGCAGGTCACTGTCCCCATGATGAGGTACCAGAACAAGTAAATGCTCTGATGCGCTCGTGGGTATTAAGCAATTAAAAATTCAAAAAAACGCCAAATAAAAATCAGAGAATGTTTAATTTGGCGTTTTTAATTGTTTACCAAGGATTGCCGATCATCGTAAACGCTGCCCAATAATAGGGATGAGAGAGTTTCTTCTCTCCTAACCCTGCCAACTCCGGAGGTAGCGAGATATCCTCTCTGGAAGTATGCATTTTGTTTCCCTCAATGCTTACTTCTCCATTAATCATCGATATCTGTGCCTGCCGTAGTGCCTCCGCTTTGATGGGGGCTTTTTTCAATTGTGAATAGAAGCTGGTCATCAGTCCCAGCGTCCCTTCATCACTGACGTACCACAGGCTTCCCATTGCCGATTTCACTCCTGCTTGCACAGCCAATCCAGCAAAGCCCATCTCCGCCTGTTCATTGCCTAACGCTGTGCGACAGGCGCTCAGCACTAATAACTCTACAGGTGGATCGTTCCAGCCCATTTGCTTTAGCTGATTCAATCGCAGTTTTGTGTCCCATAGCTGAATGTAGGATTGGCTAGGAGGGCCTAATTCAAATTCGGCATGAGTTGCTAGATGGACAATCCCAAAAGGCTGCGAGTAGCGCTGAGACTTCAGATTCTTGAGGGTGAAGGCGTCGTTAAGGAAGGCTTTGCCTTTCCACAGCTGGGGCGTAATCATTGACAACTCTAGGGGCACTGATGGTAAAGCGCTTTGTTCGGGAAACTTCTCTGCTCCCATTGCCAGAACTTGGGAATTTTTAATGTCTTTGAAGAGAGTATCCGTCAAACTAAGACTGGGCATCAGCCCCGTACTGTATTTCTCCACCAGAAACTTTTGACCATCGTGGAGAGCGGCAATCGGGATGGAGCGTAACCCACTGTCTGCGAGGAAGACCATATTCTGGATACCCCGCGCTTGTAAATCGGCTTCAATGGGTGCAATCATCCACTTATAAAGTTTTTGGGCTGGAGCCAGGTAAGCCTTCTGTCTTCGGGGGTTAATCACTTCGGCACGGAATTGATCGGCAACCTTGATTACTTGCGATCGCGTTGTCCCCGGAACCCGCTTGCGAATGGGGACACCATCAGAAGTCACCACCAATATTTCCAACTGGTCGCTATTGTTACGCCCTGCCCGATTGACCTTACCTAGGAAACTAGATTGCTGCACATTTTCTGGTTGATTTAACGGCTGTAGTGACTTAGTTCCATTGAAAGCCGTTGTATCCAGTAGGCTCGGATCGAGTGCAATCGTCTGAGGCACAAAAGTTACATAGATGAGTGCTGGTTTCACCCCAGTCGCTTTCTCAATTTTTTGCAGAATATTCCGAGCCTCTACCAGTGTGGTTGTCTGAGAATCAACCTGCTGACCCAAATATTCCTCAAATTCACGGGTGAAGGATTCTTCCAGAACTGCAACAGATTCACTTGCATCAGTTTGTGAAGATGATTCCGCATCCACCTTTCGTGATGATGAATTTTCCTTGCCGGAAGAGGTGGAAACCGGATCGTTTCCTGAGCCGGATAAGTTATCTCCCTGACTTGTTCCGTCATCTCCCTTGCTTGCTTGATCGTTGCTAGGGCTGCCGGAGCCTGTGTTTTTGCCCGTGCCACCAGTGCCGGTACTACCGCCCCCCGTGCCACCGGAGGAGCCTGTGTTTTTGCCTGTGCCGCCCCCCGTGCCACCGGAGGAGCCTGTGTTTCCACCCGTACCCCCGGATGAGCCGGTGCCGCTGCCACCTGTATTACTGCCCGTATCTATGCCGCCGGTACTACCACCTGTATTTATGCCGCCCGTGCCGCTGCCACCTGTATCTATGCCACCCGTGCCGCTGCCACCTGTATCTATGCCACCCGTGCCGCTGCCACCTGTATCTATGCCACCCGTGCCGCTGCCACCTGTATCTATGCCACCCGTGCCGCTGCCACCTGTATTACTGCCCGGATTTGGGGCAATATCTGTACCTACCTTGGTCGGTTGGGCAGATCCCGTAGATCCCGTGTATTTTATGGGGGCTGCTGTACCCGTTGTTAAAGTAATCGTCCCATCAGTGCCTTGACCGAACTTTCCATTACCAGAAGCGCCCGCCGTTATCTTGTTATACGTAATGCTACCCTTCGCAGTTAACGTTACATTCCCACCATCGTTGGGGCCGCCTGTAGCTTTCGTTATGATGTTGCCAGTTTTAATGTTTCCGTCTTGTGCTGTCAACGTTACACTACCAGCACCGCCCATGTTGCCCTTAACAGAAGTGTTAATCTCTCCAACAGTTACATTTGCACCTGTAATGGTTAACGCTCCCCCGGAAGTTGTGATGGATTGCGATTGATCCATTGAAAAAGACCCGGCACCATTTTTATCCGCGTCGGCAGTAAAGGTAATCGAGCCACCAGAAGAAAAGTCCAGCGACACACCGTTGTCGATGGTAATATCATTCGTTGCTTGTAGTAAGACATTACCAGTCTGATTTTCGAGTAAGCTCTTGGAGATAGTGAAGTCTACCTCATCCCCTCCATCAGCCGATAAAATTTGCCCCGCTAAGTCTCCTGTAGGAGTATCGGCATTGAGTTGATCGTCGTTCGTACCACCTGTATTGACTATCTTGATATTCTTTGGATCGAGCAGAATGGTGCCGTCTACCCCGTTAGGGGCACCTACATTCACCTCTCCTTTAAATGCTAAGTTTTCCTTGCCGGATACTTCGACAAAGCCACCATTACCTTGATTAGTGCCGCCACTAGCACCGATTTTGCCATAGAAGCCGGTTACTTTGTCTGCCCAGACGATGACATGACCGCCATCGCCGTTGAGCAAACTGTCAGCATTGATCGTAGAGTCGCTGCTGATGTAAGTATGAGAGGCAGTGGGAATGGTGCCTTTCCCCTGAAAATCCCCTCCAATCAGGACGGTGCCGCCACCATTGGTGCCTGAAGCGTTAACATTGCCACTAACCAGCCCGACTTTGTCGCCCAAGACCTGCGCCGTGCCGCCAGTCTGACCTGAAACGTTGAGACTGCCAGAGGCGATCGCAGTGCCTGGATCTGTGGGAATGCTAACCCCAGATCCCGTTAACACTACCTGACCATTGCTGTTGACTGTTAGCCCAGTGGCACTCCCGGCACCGCCTCCCGTTAACAGTTCTGGGATGGAAGCAACTGGCAATGTCCAATTTTCCGGCTGGCTACCGGCTGCTGCTATGGGTTGAATTTCTAAGCTTAGTAGATTCCCTGGTTGACTCAGGCGTACTATGTTCTCACCAGGTACGGCTGTTAAGGTGATATTACCCCCAGGAGCTGTCAGGGTTCCGGTATTTACTACGGTACCACCCAGTAAAGCAATATCCTTTGCCGCGCCTACACTCAGATGCCCTGCGTTGATAATTGCACCGGGTTGAGCGTTGGTGAAGGCAAAGGCGTTGGGTTCTCCCCCCAGAGCAGCATAATTATTGTTACCAGATGCATTGAACCAGTTGCTGCCGAAACCAATTCCTGTAGCAGTGGTGGCGGTGAAGCTTCCGTTTACATTTAAGCTGGCGTTGGCACCCAATACAATCCCAGATGGATTAATTAGAAACAGATTGGAATTGCCATTCGTAACTTGGAGCAGACCGTTAATAATAGAGGGGTTTCCGCCAGTGACGCGACCCAATATATTTTTAATATTTTGGTTTGACAGAAAATTCGCAACTTGGTTGGCGTTTAGCCCAAACTCGGAGAAACTGTGAAAAAGGTTTGCCCCATTACTGGAGGTTTTTCCCCCAGTAATGTCGAAACTGTTGCCATTGGTATTGACAATGGTGTTCGTGCTGTTGGTGGGGTCTTGATCTGGCACAATTTGTGCCTGCGCGATCGCCCAATCGACGCCTCCTGGAGCGATCGCAGGCAACATCCAAAAGGCCAAGGGTAAAACTAAATATTTTATCCTTTTTCCTTTTTCTTTTTTCACTTTAATATAGCTTGCCTTCAGCAATAGACTGATTTCACATACAGCGACTTTCATTTGCCTAATTCCTGGGAAGAAACACGTCGCTCGTTGCCACTTCTGGAACTGTCACCCCAGCTTGTGTTGCAGGTAGCAGGTAACCAGATACTTGGTAAGAATGCACCGATTTTTTTTCTACTCTCAATTAGAAAAGTGGCGAGGCGGCAAAAAAAACAAATTTAGATTGCTCTGCCTAGCCTTATCTCCAAGCTATCCTCAAAAAGCAGATTTTAGGCATTTTTAATGCATTTATTTTAACAAAATGTGTTAATGCACTTTTCTCTCTACAGCTATATAAAATCCATAGGCGAACGCATTCCTTTTAGGGGATGGTAAAATTATTTTTTCTATAAAACTAATTGGCTGTAACACTGTTTGAGTTTATGCCAATCGTGAAGTGCCAATCATCACCAAAACGGATGAGTAGGCAAATTTCGATTCTCCA
The DNA here is from genome assembly GCF_039961875.1 of Trichocoleus sp. ST-U2. Classification (NCBI taxonomy): domain Bacteria; kingdom Bacillati; phylum Cyanobacteriota; class Cyanophyceae; order Leptolyngbyales; family Trichocoleusaceae; genus Trichocoleus; species Trichocoleus sp. ST-U2. Next base: position 91,750 of record NZ_JAMPJY010000025.1, read on the forward strand.
CTTCGGGCAGTTCAGTCGGCAACATATACCCTTCCGGAGTATACCCCTTTCTGCCCTTAAACGTACCCCTTTCCTTTAAACGTTACCGCATGGGTCGATGATAGCCCAGGGCTTTGCTGTACCGATCCGAAAAGTCTGTCATTCATTTGGGAATTTTCCGAGATGAATGACAAAGAGTCACTACCGCTTTTGCTAGCCCCTACATGCTGAGTTCGAGGATTTCCGCAAGAATATGACCTTATCTAAATAAAAACGCGATCGCGCTCTTCAGATGCACTTTGTGCAATACTCGCCCCAATTCTTCTAGAATTCACAATCCGATGCACGAGCTTCTAGGTCGAGGATGGCTGGGAGTTAAGTCGGAGAAATGAATGAAACCCTGTCATTCGTAGGCTGGTAAGCCACTCCGTGTAGATGAGTTCTCCGCGTTGGGGGCGTGGCCTTTGAGGAACGCAACCCACAACATTGAGAAGGCTTCGATAGCTAACACTTAGTCGCTCTACCCTTCACACAGATAATTATGGGTTGGGGAGAGATTAACCGAAAAGTATTGACTTGAATCTTACTCAAATATTTCCCTTCACTGCGCTTCGCCGATCAGGGTAAATACCGCCCAGTCTAATGGGTTCAGGTATGTTTTCAGAGTTTTTCACATGGCACTTCGCAGTGCAGCGGCTCTGTCTGGATTTCCCTGGAGATTATGATAAAACTCCGTCATTAGGAAAGAAGTGGGGGCATCAGGGATCGCCCATAATGACACTAAGTGCGATTCGTTTTCAGCTAAATACATAAGCTCAAATGAGGATAACAAACCTCATAACTCCTTCCTCAATGCAGGTTAGAGTCCTGCCCATCAGGGGTGATGTGACTCCCTATCTGCCCACACCGAACCGACCTGGAGTACCTACGGGGAAATCGGCAGAGTGAAGCTGGAAGGCGCAACCAGAGCTGAAGCAGATTAGGCACACTGGCGCTAACGGGGAGACGCAACGGGTAAACAGGTTCTAAAAAAGTGTTTTACATGAAAGCCACAGTCTGAACAACAATGTGGACTTCACTCTCGATATTCTCGCTCTGGCGTTGCTGAAAGAGTAATGCTAGATTTGGTATAATAGAAGGATGAAATGCCCTGAATGTAACTCCACTCAAACCGCTAAGAACGGACATCGTCGAGGCAGACAGTGCTATA
>NZ_JAMPJY010000026.1:0-90738 GCF_039961875.1 Trichocoleus sp. ST-U2
CCTGTCAACTTTGCCGTCAATTTGATAGCCGGCTTAATTGCCTACTGCCACCAGCCCAAGAAGCCCTCCCTGATCAACGATGCTGCCTTGCCTGCTTAACCCGAACTCACGTTCAACAATTATCATTTCTTCAGGCTGGAACTGGTGGGCGTCGTCGAGACTCCAGTTGCGGAGATCGCCAGCTTTACCTTGTTGAACAGAGACAATAATATACGAGTACACTGACCACGCACATGCCCGATCGAATTCCGAAGGAATTGCTGAATGGTCGGGATGGGAGTGGTAAATCCCAATGATATCAAGTTGGCGATCGCGTCCCAGCTTTTGTACTTTTAGCATATCTTTGGGAGCGATCGCGTATCTGTCTCGCTTATCTGAACCCAGTTTGGCGGAACCTTCAATTTCTTGAAATACTTCTACTGCTTCTGCATTCCAGCGATTCTCGGTTGGCATAACTTCCACTACGGTTTTGCCATCTTCCGCCAGTTTACCCAGCAGTAAGCCGCAGCACTCTTCGGGATAGGTGCTTTCGGCATGGGTGCGGATGGCTTGCAAATGCTGAGGGTGGAGTTTTAATACTGCCAAGATGCCAAATCATCCTGCGCGAGACGTGGAACTATTGTATGCCACAGATGTCTCTCGTTTTGATTGTCTGACTATCTGCTTTTCTTTCACAACAGCCTTGCTTCTATAGGAATTTTGAAGAAAATCTTCTCTCTTCTCGCTGCTGCCTTGTCTATCAATTCGTTGAGATTGAAACGACAAATTTTATCGGGAATTCAATCAAAAATATTTTTAATTTCCGGAGGGTTGCTGTAAAATTCCAGAAGTTAATTGTATTGTTCTAAATTTCAGCAATATATATGGGCGCATAGATTCCAATTATAAAAAATATAGTACCAAAGCGAACAATATTTGTATAGTGCCAATTTCTTTAATTTTTAGCAGCGATCGCTCAATGCGTCAGTGAGCTTTACCTGCGCCCAGATACAGTTCTCCTACCTTCGGATCGTTCAAGAGTTCGGAGCCGGGACCTGTGAAGCGATCGCGTCCTGTATCCAGCACATAACCCCGGTGTGCCATGCCTAAAGCTTTCCGGGCATTTTGTTCCACCAGGACAATTGCTTTGCCCGTTTGATTAATCGCTTGAATCTGCTCAAAAACGTTATTGACCAATAAGGGAGACAGCGCCGCAGAAGGTTCATCCAGCAGCAACAGAGTAGGTTCCAACATCAAAGCTTTTCCCATCGCCAGCATCTGCCGTTCTCCCCCTGACAGAGTTCCAGCCCGCTGATGCCGCCGTTGAGCCAGAACCGGAAAGGTGGCAAAGATATGATCTTTGAGCGGTTGCAAAGGGACATTGCGAATAAACGCGCCCATCTCCAGATTCTCTTCCACTGTCAGCGATGGGAACACATTCGAGATTTGCGGCACGTAGCACATTCCTCGGCGAACAATTTGATCCGACTTTAAGCCAGCAATATTCTCGCCTTTGAAAGTAATTTTGCCTTTATGAGGGTTTAAAAGCCCAAAAATAGTCTTTGCTAATGTTGATTTCCCGGCACCATTAGGGCCAATTACGGCAACTAATTCACCTGGATATATCTTGAAATTCACCCCTTGAAGGATATCCAAATCTTTGACATATCCCGCCCAAACATCTTCAACTTCTAATAAAGGTTCATTAGTCATTCGTTCTTATTTATTATTTAATATTTATTTTTTATGGTTCATGATGTATTGCAATTCCTGCATCAACCATGAACCATGAATAATCAACAATTAGGGTGTTTTTTGCAAATCGGGGCGTTCTTCGGGGACAATTGCGCCTTCCACGGGGCAGACTTGTAGGCAGATGCCGCAGTCAATGCAAGTGGAAAAATCAATCCAGTACCAGTCAGTCCCCTTCGTGTTTTTGCCAGGTCCTTCGTGAATACAGGCAACAGGGCAGGCATCGACACAATCAGCGACGCCTTCGCAGGTATTAGTAACAATCGTATGCGGCACAGTGTTCTCTCTCTTGGGATTGGCAGACGGCTGCTTCTATAGCCTACCAAAGTCTTTTGAAAGCTGATAGCTGAAACGAGACTTTTTAAATGCAAAAATATGCAAATAAAGGTGAAATTTTGCAAGAAAAATCGCCTCCCCTTTGCGTACCTCTGCGCGTACCTTTGCGTTAAAAAATCTAACTCAGCGTCTCAATTTTAGTAGCACCCTCAGCTTCCACCCAGGCAATGCGACGGATGTGACGGCTACGGGCATATTCTCGCACATCTTCAGGCGATCGCTCCCCTAAATCCATTTCCACCCGTACCAGATGAATAGAATCTCTCAGGGTTTGGGCGTAGGCAAACGCTGCCAGATAGGCTTGGGGAGATGAAGGAACGACTAACCAATCACTCGCAGGCGTTTCGCGGGGCATCCCAGCCTTCGAGAGCAAGACTTGATATAAGTCTTCAATATTCAGCGCAAAGCCAATACTGGGGTAAGTTTGCCCCTGGGGATGATAGAGTCCCAGCAGTTGGTCATAGCGTCCCCCCTGAGCTAAAACCCGTGCTTGAGTGTCTGTATCGCTAACGACTTCAAACACAATGCCGGTGTAATAGTTAAAGGTTTGGATCAAGCTGAGATCCAGAGTCACGGGGAAGCTTTGCTGATGGGAACAGCCTTCACTGAGAAGATCGATCAGGGATTTCAGAGTATTGACTGTTTGCCGCTCAGATTCTGCTAAATCTAGCGTGGAAACTTGTTGCAGCACATCAGCAGGATGTCCCCGCAGCTCAAATAGAAATAAAGCTCGTTCTCGCAATTCGGGGGAAAGGGGCAGAGTTTCCAGTGCGATTCGATCGAGATGCGCGATCGCCCGTCGCACTTTTTCTTGCAGATGAACTGGAAACGGGGAAAAAAGCGATCGCGTTAACCCCGCTTCTCCCAAAATTACCTGCCACTGGCTTAACCCCAGACACTTCAAGCAGTCTCCCAGCAACAACAGCACTTCTGCATCTGCCAAGACACCCCCCGCACCCAACAGCTCTACCCCTGCCTGGTAAAATTCCTGCTGACGTCCGTAATTACTGCCCTGCGAACGGCGGAATACATTTGCGTTGTAGTAGAGGCGTTGCGGATAAGTAACACCAGCCATCCGCGTCACAGATGCACGGGCGATCGAAGCCGTCAGTTCTGGGCGCAGTCCCAGCGTCCCCTCCTCAGCATCCTGTATTTGAATCACTGTGGAGCGCTGGATTGCTCCGCCTGCCATCAAAGTATCCAACCGCTCTAGAGTGGAGGTGATAATCCGGTGATAGCCCCAGCGGTGATACACCTGCTGCAACCGATCTTCAATCCAGCTTTTTTGAGCGACATCGAGAGGCAGCAAATCCCTCGCGCCTGCCGGGGGTTGATAAACCATTCAGTCGTTGTTTTTTGTTAGTTGACAAGCGATTTTCAAGCGAAGTATTCACGATTAGCGAGTTGACGGTTTGACTCTAGCTCTCACCGAGAACTTCCAAACATCTAATAGCCGAGTTCCTAATCGAAGAAATCGCTTTCTTATTTCTTCTTACCAAACATACCAAATAAACCGCCTCCAGACTTATCCTCCGGCTTGCCCTGCCCTGGCTTGCCCTGCCCTGGCTTAGGCGGCGTCGTTGTCTTGCCACCCGCAACTTTTTGTGCCAGCTTGTCTAGTGCCTGTTTGCCCTCTATCCCAATCGGATCTTGAGGGTTTAATTTCAAAGCTTGGGTGATATGTACCTTCGCCATTGTCACCTTAGGCGGAGTTTGCTTCAAATAAACCATCCCTAATAAGCTATGGCAACGGCTATTGTTCGGCTCCATTTTCAGGGCTTCCCGCAACTCTATCTCCGCCTTCGCAAACTGGTTCTTCGTTATCAACTCATCAGCACGACGGAAATAGGGTTCCGCCACTGATGATGGTGTTGGTGTTGATGGCGGTGGGGGCGGCGGTGGGGGCGGCGATGCATTTCCGCCAGCAGCCCCCGTGACAGGACGTTTATCTGACATCATCGGGGTTGCTACCCCAGAACCCCCCTTCCGCCTCAGATAAACCATATTCAGTTCGCTGATTTGAGCCGTCACTTCTAGGACTTGGCTCAAAGATTCATATTGCGTTTGTGCTAGCTTTTGCAGTGCCGTTTTATAGGAATGCTCTAAATCGCCCCCCGCTTGAGCTAACTGTTTCGCGGTTTCACCTTGGGGTTGAGCGTTCGCCCCTTCCCCAGCCAAGCGCTTACCCATGCGCCCGACCATAACCACGTATTCTGCCCGCGTGCGATCCTGAGACAGTTGCTCGTAGGCAGGATTTACCAATTTTGACAACATCTGGCTGGCACGCTGTTTTTCTGCTTCGTTTTCAGCCTTGCAACTATCCGGATGCAATCTCCGGGCAATTTTGAGATACCGTTTGCGGATGTCATTGACGCCTGCATCTACTGGCACCCCTAAAATTGCGTGGTGGTCTGTGAAATCAAACTTGAACAGTCCACGGTCGATCCGAAATGACATAGCCCGCTGTCCCACCGTCAGAGCCGAATATTCTTTCTAATATACTTCCCTTGCGAAACCTATGTGTGACCTTGCTTACAGAGAAGCCTGATTTTTAGCACTTTGCCATCTACTTATTGCCATCTACTTAGAGGTGTAATTTGCAACAGTTCTTGACTGAGCTGTGGGTGTAGATAACCATTTGTTGCCAAAATCCGACCGGAATGAATCGCTAAAGGACTCCCATCATAGGCGCTGACTTTGCCCCCCGCTTCTTCCACGATTACCACTCCGGCTGCCAGATCCCAAGGCTGTAAACCCCTTTCCCAGTAGCCATCCAGGCGTCCGCAGGCAACATGAACGAGATCGATGGATGCGGAACCGCTGCGCCTGACACCCTGAGTGAGATGCGTAAGGTGACAAAATTCAGCGTAGTTATTGTCTGCGGTTTCGCGTCGATCGTAAGCAAAGCCGGTGACAAGCAAGCTTTTGCTCAACTCGGCTGTTTTGGAAACTCGGATGCTCCTCCGGTTGCAAGTGGCTCCTAAGCCTTTGGCAGCCCGATACAACTCCTGATGAAATGGATCGTAAACGACACCGACTTGGGGAACTCCGTCAATCAGTAACCCGATTGAGGCGGAGAAAAAGGGATACTGATGAGCATAATTTGTGGTGCCATCTAGGGGATCGATTGCCCAGAGGTATTCGCTGTTAGTATCTCCCAGTTGCCCGGATTCTTCTGCCAGGATTTGATGGTGGGGAAAATGGCGATTGATGACTGAAAGAATGGTGGCTTCGGCGGCTTTATCTGCTTCGGTTACGAGATCGCCTGGACGTCCTTTTTCTTCAACGGCTTCTAATTTGCCCCAGTAGCTTTGCAAGACGGCACCAGCAGCTAGCGCCGCCTCGGTGGCAATATCTAGAAAAATTTGCAGTTGGTCAGGGGTATGGTGTGTCATATTTGTGGCTAATAGCTAATGGCATTGAACAATGAATAATTAGCCATTCGCAATGAGCCGTTAGCGATTTTGACGCCGAAACTCTGCTGGAGTCCAGCGCATGGGTTTTTCTGGGTTCCAAATGCCCTTGCCCATAATTCGAGCATATTCTTGAGCGGTGGTGAGCCGTTGGTCATATTTGTTGTTGAGCGATCGCGGTACAAACACATACCCTTCTACCACCATCTGCTCGTTCAGCAATACCCCATCTTTCCACACATAAGCTAACCGGCGCTCAAACTGGTCTTTGCTCGATCCATCCGACTCTAACAAAACGGATTGTCCGCCAATCAACTGCTTGAGCCGCTCTTGAGCCGCCGATCCCCAAGGCTGCTGTTTCATGTCGGGTGCCTCGATTCCCAGCAGCCGCACTCGCTCTACCAAAGCGGATTGCTTGCTGGTATCCAGCACTTCCAGGGTTTGTCCGGTGACAACCCGCTCCACCTTCACGGTGACGCCTGTCGGAACTTCTTTCGCTTGGCAACCGACCAAGAAAAACCAAAAGCCAAAAGCCAAAAGGCAAAAGAGAAAATTCTTTTGCCTTTTTGTTTTTCGCGATCGCCTTTGGTTATTCTTCATCCAGCGGTAAACCGAAACGGACTTTGCCCTTGCCAAAATAGCGACCGAACTGGAGTTCGTAAACTTCATCCTCATCCTGAGTTTCTACTTCCAAGTCGGAGCGAGGATAACTTACGCATAGTAGAGCATAGCCTTTGTCGCGCAGTTGCGGAGAAAGCCCCATTGCTTCTGGCTGATGGATTTCCCCTGAGAGGACGCGCACGGCACAGGTGGTACAAGCGCCATTGCGACAGGAAAAAGGCAACTCGACGCTCTGATGCTCGACGCTAGATAGGATATAGCGATCTTCTGGCACCTGAAGGTCATGGTGAGTGCCGGTTTGGCGATTGCGTATCCGAATGGTGTGGTAATTCGTCATAGTTTTAGTGTATTATTAAAAATCGCAGCTTTGAGTTGCACATTTCAAAATAAATAAACCTCTGGAGAGGTGGCCGAGTGGTTGAAGGCGCAGCACTGGAAATGCTGTTTAGGGCAACTTAACGTGGGTTCGAATCCCACCCTCTCCGTTGAAAATCAAAACTCAGCATTGCTGAGAGGCTTATCGCCCTAGAAGTATCCTCTGGGGCGATATTTATTTTTGGGGAGCGCTTCAGTATCAGCGCGTGAATCCCCAGCAGAAAAAGCGATTGGTATTTGATTTTGCAGCAGGAGTGTTGACGTTGGTGGGGTAAGAGCGATCGGATTCAAATTTGACTAGAGAGAAAGACGCGATCGCGCCTTTTGAATAAATTAGAAGTGCCCAATAACAAACAATAAAAAAAGGGTGAGCATTGCCCACCCTAAGACGAATCAATTAACCAACAGCATCGTTTATTTTGCGGGTTGCGCCTTGTTTTGAACCAGCAGCCGCTCAAAACTTAGGGCAAACACTCCCAGCGTCACCAGTACGATGCCGAAAATTGATATCGGCTGTAAAGCATTCTGAGCGCTCGGAATAATCAAAAATGCCAAAACTGCTGTTAACACAGGGCCACTAGAAGCGATAATCGAGGCTCGTGCGGCACCCAAGAAGCGAACGCCAAAGTTATTTAACAAATAGCCCGCTAGAGTTAATATCCCCAAGACAACGCCGCCGATAATCAAACCCAGGCGCTTATCCGGGATGACCTGAACAGCCAAACTTTCTGGTAATGGCAACATCAGACTGATGCTAGCCAGGACAAAGATGGTTGTAAACTGAACCAAGCTGACGGGGACGGGGTGAAGCTTTTGAAAGCCAAGCTGCATAAAAATCAGGTAGAAGGCAAAGGCGATTCCTGAGGCGGCGGCGGTGCCAACTCCCACCCCAGAAATGCTTGCCACCCCACTATTAACCGCCGGGAAGATTTTAGGCCAAGCTGCGAGGATAACACCCAAGGAAATCGTGCACATCACTCCAACGCGCAGGAAGGTGGGGCGATCGCCAAAAAACAGCCACGCCAGCGGGACTGTAATAATTGGATACATAAACAGAATTGTCACTGCAACCCCTGGGCCAATTTGGGGGATGGCGATATAAATCAGGACTTGCGACAAAAACAGGAAGAAGCCACTCCCGACTACCGTTAAAAGTCCGCGCCGGTCTGGATCTAATAAAAACTTCTTAATATCCCTCCACACGTTGGGATAGAGAACGATGGCAAGTAAAGCCATTAAAGGCAGCACCACCATCATCCGGAACCACAAAATTAACAGCGAGTTGCCCAAACCTAGCTTGATGAATCCTCCCAAGGAAAACAAGTTAAAAATTTGACTTTCTCTGCCAATGATTTGGACAACCACGTTATGAACCGACAGCGCCACGGTAGAAATTAAAATCAACAATAACCCTAACTGACCTTGGGAGCTTGGTTTAGGTTGGCGTGGCGGTGGTAGCGGGGCAGCCGGAACCGAGAACGGAATCGCATTCGCTTCTGGAGGCTGTTTGCGATCGCTATAAGCTTGTCCTCCCACCTCTGACTCGGATGGTACTAATGGCAGCGCATCGCTTTCTGCTTGCAGTTGTTCGTGCAGGCGATTGACGAGAGTTTCTAAAATTGCTTCTCCTTGTTGCTCCAAGCCGTGCATCCGCGACAGCTGCTGGGAGAACGAACTTTGATAGCTGCTGATGTCTTGTTGCAGTGTTTTAAAAGTTGTTCTTAGGGTTGTATCCAAGGAAGAGAGGATTCGGTAGGCACTGTCGTTGTAGTCATTTGCCGAGGGCGGCAAATTGGCGCTGCTAGTGCCACCCAGCGGGTGATAGGAGCTACCTGGTTGCTGGGACAGCCGTTGCATCAGCAGATCTTGCAGGTGTTCTGCGATCGCTTGGGTGAGTTGCCCAACTAAATATTGCTGCTGATCCTGATCAATTTGTTCTTGAGGCAGAGAGCTTTGGGACGAGGGTAATTGCTGACGCTGAGCTTGTAGATGATTGATCTCATTGACCAACCGGGATTTCTCAGCCTGGAGTCGCTCAACGTCTTGATTCAACTGGACGATGAGATTTTGCTTCAGGTTCTCAAGTTCCTGCGTCATCGCCCTCAAAAGAGCCTCTGTTGCCGTAGCATTTCCGGTGTTGTGATTTTCCGGTAGATTGTCCAGTTGCCCCATTAGCGTATAACCTCGGTACGATTGGCTATAACGAAGTGTAGTTTTAACTTAGTCTACTTAAGTCTTGTTAGTATTTCTGATATTTTGGCAGATACACTTTCTGATGGATGTGATTTTGCTCAACTAGGTGTTGTTTCTCTGATGAAGGAAAGTGTTTGATGTTTTGTCATCAATCCTGACAGATTACTCCAAAATTCTGGTGATTTTTAAGAGATTTTTCTGGTGAATTTAATTTTGTTCTAGACTGTTGAATCTTGCAGTGACTGCAAGAAAAACTACTTAGACACTATCCTCCCTCGACATATTGAAGAACAAAGAGGGAGTTTCTTCTTCCCGCGAGCGAGAGACTTTTGGAGGGTTCAGACAACTTTTGCAAGAAGTCTAATATTTTGATCCCTAAAGCCCCAATAAAAGGGGGAAGAAAGTTCGCGCCACGTTTAGAAGCAGAGGTTTGAGCTTTGTAATACGCGGATGAAACAGCGCCGTGTCTCCCTGCCTGAAAGCCAATTGATCGCTGGCATTTAGGATCGAGTTTTTGGACGCGGACGCATTTTCCCCAACAGGGTAGCAGCCGCCGCCTAGAAACTCCTTCCAGAAAGAGTGTATCCCAATCGGGCAACCGGAGAGGGGATGTAAAGTTTTAAATTGAATCCATCAAGTGGAAAATTCCGAATTGTCCCCCTATCTGACGGATAACTAAAAAGATAATTGCCCCCAAACCCGCACTAATGGGAAGGGTAATTAGCCAAGCGAGTCCAATCGATTGCAGCGTTTGGAACCGGATGGATTTCCAGTCTTTGACTGCACCAATGCCAACCACAGCACCGACAAGGGCGTGGGAGGTGGAGACGGGCAAGCCGAGCCGGGAAGCAAGCAAGATGGTCGTAGCGGTTGCGAGTTCGGCGCAGAATCCACCGCTCGGCTGGAGGGCAATAATGCCTTCTCCAATTGTCGCAATGACTTTTTTGCCCCAGACGGCAAGACCGGCAACGATACCGGCACCGCCCAATACTAGAATCCAGAGGGGAATGCTAAAGCCAGTGATAGGAACGGAACCTGTGCGATTGATATAAACGATCGCCGCTAAGGGAGCGATCGCGTTGCCAACATCATTGGAACCGTGGGCAAAGGCGACGAAGCAGGCACTTAATAGCTGAAACCGTGCTAGCTGGCGCTCAATGGGATTGAGAATTTTAGATTGGGAGTTTGGGATTTCGCGGTTGTCCGTCTCATTGGCTCCCGCGATAACTCTTGTGTCTACAAGCTGCTCTGCTTCCTCGCGGGCTAATTGTCGCCAGATGAACCGGGTAAGGCCAACTGATGCGATCGCGCCAATCAACAGAGGGATATCGTGGGCAGGAAGGTTGATGCCGAAACGATTTGTCAGCCAGGTATCGATGGGTTGACTCACAGAGGGTAGAACAATCACCCCAAAGACGCCCAGCAACGTCACGCTCAACCAGGGGATCCATTCGCGCAGTTGAAAAAGTGGGTTGGGTTGATCGAGAATCCAACGCTTGACAACGCTGTAGAATAACGCGGCAATCGTGCCACTGATGATCGGCGTTATCACCCAGGCGAAGCTGATTAGACCAATTAATGACCAATCAATGGCACCGACACCCGCCGCCACCCAGCTAAAACCGGCGATCGCGCCGACTACCGCATGAGATGATGCGACTGGCAAGCCCAGACTGGTGGCAATTTGCAGCCAGACGCCACAGGCTATCAATACCGAAACCATGCCAATCAGTAGCATCTGAGGTACGGCAGCGAACAGTTCTGGATTGACAACCCCGGTTGCCAGCGTCTCCGATACAGAACGACCAAACAGCACGGCACCTGTAAATTCCAACACTCCGGCAATCACCAATGCCTGCCGTAGGGTGACAGCCTTCGATCCCACCGACGTTCCCATCGAGTTAGCAACGTCGTTTGCGCCCAGATTCCAGGCAACGTAGAAAGCTAGCAGGGCAACAAAAACAATCATGCCGTAAATATAGATATCGACACAGCTAGTTTATCCGGTGAGGGATAGGGGAGCGAACTGAGAAGTCAGCGTGCGGCTAACGCCTCGCTTCTCTAACGCGATCGCGCTGAGGGGAGAGGAAGCGGCGATCGGGATTTGAAGCGATGATTTTTACAAATCGAGGCAAAATTTGCGCGATTATCACTGCGGATACACGCGCCCAACTCTGTATAAGTATCTATTCAACGATTTGGGAAGACCGACTTCTCAATTGGAGCGGTGTGAGTTTAGTAGGGCTAATTTATGCGTTTTCCTCATGTTGCTGTTTGTACTTTAGCTGCTTTTGTGGCTGGAGGGATGACAGCCCAAGCAAGTGAAAGTCCGAGTTCCGAGGGTTCTCCCCAGGCAGCCGTGACCGATGAGGGGAGTGTTGCCACCCCGATGGTGACTCCTAGAAGTATGACAGCGATCGCTGCCCCAGAAATCCAACCAGAACCACGATTGGCATCCAGGCAGGAATTTGCGCGATCGCCTTCTCAGAATGCCCCAGGATTCGCTGCAAGGCAACTTCCGGCATTGACGGCTGCTCCCCAAACTGATTTGCAAGAAATCCCTGAAACTGCGGCGCTTCCCTCAAATAACCTCCTCTCCCAGTTATCAAGAGCTTCTGACATTAACCAGTCTGCATCTGAGGAATCCGGGAGGAAAGCTTCTGACTTAGCTTCCTTCCGAAACGGGGAAACTGTTAACGAAGCGGCTGTAAATGAACGAACGATACCCGGTGAAAGTGCATTTACATCCAAGGCTGAAGCACTGCGTCCAGATCGGGCGATCGCTAACTCGTCAACGGTACAAACCAGCCAGTTAATGGCAACGGAACCGAAAGCCGGGAATACCTGTGCCTCCCAAAGAACCAAGAACGTTAAATCCTTAGATAATGCAACTTATCAAGTTGCTCAAGAAGTAACCACACCGGCGACAGAATCCTGTCCGAGTCCGGAACCTGTTGCGCCGCTAGCGTTGCCAGCACCCATTGAGGAATTTGAAGCTTCCCCAGCCCTGAGTATTTATATCCCAGTTGGCTATGGTGCCGATAGAAACACCGCCTTTATCAGCGGCACCTATCAACCCAACGTGCGAGAAGATAGCGGTTCTGTAGGGGCTGCGGGAATCGGCATCGGCTTAGGCAATGCCGATAAAGCCGTGGGGGTAGAACTCTCCTACGCTTTAGCAACAAATGATAGCTTCGGCGAAGGTGGTTTTAATGGCAAACTGCATCGTCGATTTGGGGGAGATGTATCAGCAGCATTAGGCTGGAATGGATTTTTAAATATTGGTCACAACGACTTTGAACAATCCAAATATGGAGTTGTTACCAAAGTATTCCGAACGCGAGAATCTCTCAATGATGCTTTCAGCCGCGTTGCTTTTACGGTTGGTGTCGGCGATGGACAGTTCCGTTCCAACGGTGCGGTTGATGCTGGCGAAAACAATATCAACGTGTTTGGAAATTTGGCAGTTCGAGTTGTTCGACCTGTTAGTTTGATTGCGGAATGGACAGGACAGGACTTAGCATTGGGTCTTTCCATCGCTCCCTTCAAAAACTTTCCTTTTGTGATTACTCCAGCCTTGCGCGATGTTGCGGGTGCGGGTGATGGCTCTCGATTTGTATTAGGTGTTGGGACAGCATTGAAGTTTTAAGGAGGAGTACCCCAAATGCACACCATAAAATCTCTGGGTTGGGTTGTTGGCTTATCAATTGTGGCGCTGGGTATGGCTGCGCCTGCGAGAGCCGACCGTAGTTATTCTGATATCACGGGAACGAATATCTGGAACAATACGGCACCCGTTTTTGATACTGATGACAAGTTAGATCCGGAACTAACGGCAAATATTACCCGGCTTAACCAAGAGTCAGAAACAGCCTTTCAAGCCTGCGGGGCTGCTCTGACGGAACAAACTCCTGGTACCCGCCGGTTTACTCGACAGCCTCAAACACCACCCCCTGTTCCGCAGGCGTGTCAGCGTCTAGAGGAGTTAAGGACAGAAGTAGAAAACTTGAGAACGACTTTGCAGCAAAAAGACCTTTCCAGAGCCAACTCCGGTTTGCGGACTTGGTAGCGGTTCGGTTGTCAGTTGCAGAGTCATTTTAGTGTGAGCAGGAGCAAGAATACGATGAGGCAGATGAAGCGTAAAAACGGTAGAACCGCCGGGTTCAAGTGGCTGCTGGGAGCGATCGCGGCTGGGTTTATGGGCGTGGCAACGCCCGTTCACGCTGAAGATTTGTTTGGCAATGAAGCTGTCCAGTTCCCGGTGGATACGACGATTGAATTTGAATTCAAAGAGTCCCACGGAGCTTATCGATCAACGCTTGGCGTTGTCAATTTAGATACGGGTGAAGAGACGGTGCTGTTTCAGGAAGTCAAACCCTATGACGGCTTCGGAAGCGAACAGCCTCAGCCTTCCTCGCCCGGTCAAAATAATATTGGCACGGCAATCGATTTTCTGGGGACAGTTGATGGGGGAGCTGTAGAAAATCGACTCAGCGAATATACTTTTAAAGCGAATACCCGGTATGCTTTCTACCTGGAATCTGTTAGCCCTACAGGTCAAACTCGCCGCAGTGTCAGATCCACCACCAACCTAGCAGCTGCGTTTAATGGCAGATTGGATGGGGGCACGAACGAAGAAATTACTGGTGTTCGCATCGCCTGGGATGATACAGGGCTACCCCAACCAGGAAAAGATGAGGATTTCGATGACTTCGTGATTGAGGCGGGAGGTTTTCCACCCGTTCCCTGTCCGCCAATCCGCTAATCGACAATTTCATTATTTTGCTCCCCCAAATTTACCTCCTCTTTTTAAGGGGGTAAATTTGGGGGATTTTGTTGTGAGTCAATATCAATTAACGAGAGCGATCGCGCTGAAAAGAGATGAGGATGCGATCGCTAACTCCTACCTATTCCAACCGAGTATTATTGATGCTGCCGTGTCTCCTCGTCCGTAGCAGGTGGCAGAGCGAAATTGCCCCCAGAAAGTTTTGTTGTTGTATCAATATCTAACAGAAATAAGGTTAGAGAAGTTTCTGGTTGAGAAATGACAGCAACGTGACTGGCTATCCCTAGGGTATTAGCGTGACGAAAGGATTCGGGTAAGACTCGAATCGTGGATAAGGGTACATCTATCAAAGCGGGAACGGTTTCAACGGGGATACCATACAACTCTCTTTCGGTATTTTGAAGAACGATCAGGTAGGCTCCCTGAGGGGTTTCGTGGGTTGAGTTGGATGAAAATAACCGCTGCTGTAGATTCAAAACAGTCACTTCGCGATCGCCTACATGAGCAATACCGACTCCATTCAGTTCGCTGCCAAAAATTTGGGTAGAATTCAGCACTTTGTAGATAGACTCAATCCGCAAACCCAAGTTTAAGCTACCAATGCTAAACACAAGCACTTTAATAGCGGGTACAGACGCGGAAACATCTAACCGATCGAAATCTGGGGGGGTTGAGTTGATTAAAGTGCTGTTCATGCCTTTTTTTCAGGGGAAAGTAGGATTCATCCCTCCCGATTCACCCAGAGGGGTGGGGTGGGTTTCTGGACTGTAATTGATGTTTTTAAAAACATTGAGATGCTCCCATTATTATGAGCTACGAACGGCAGCTCCTAAAGACCCACTTTTTTCAAAAAGGGCTTTGAGGGCTGCTAAGAATTCTTGCTCTAAGTAAGGTTTGCTAAAGTAAGCACTGGCTCCCAAGTGAGTGGCTAATTGTCGATGTTTTTCACTGCTGCGGGAAGTCAGCATCGCTACGGGTATTTTTGATAGCTGCGGATCTTGACGACGATGGTTGAGAAATTCAAAGCCATTTAGATTTGGCATTTCTACATCGCAAACGACCATTTGAATGTTGGAATTTTGCTGTAACTGTTCGATGGCTTCCCGTCCATCTCTTGCTTGTAAAACGCGGTATCCTGCTTTTTGGAGTGTTAAAGCTAAAGTTTGTCTCAGGGTAATGGAGTCATCTACGATTAATATCAAAGGCGATTTAGCTGTGTTTACGGATACTTTAGTTTTGTCAATTGATGCAGTTTGGATGGGGGAAGCAGTTGGCAGATCGGTGAAAGTAGTCGTAGCGATCGCGTTCTTATTTTGCCCAACCATCTGGGTGAGAAGCGTTGCCCCATCAATTACCGGAATCAGGCTCCCATCTCCTAAAATCGTGCAACCGTAAATATAACTTGGAGGCGCGATCGCTGCACCAAAGGGTTTGATCACCAATTCTTGCTCTGTGACCAAGCGATCGATTTCTAAGGCAAGAATTTGGTTATCTCGGCGGATTAGCAGCATCGGTGGTGCCCAAGCTTCGGGAGTGGGAACGGCGACTAAAGCTTGGCTGGGAATTGATTCAGGCAACGGACAACTATAGTCCAGTAATTCTGATAAGTGATAGACAGGAACGATTCGCTTGCGCCAGTGCAAGAATCTCTGTTTTCCAGAGTGCTTCATCTGGTCAGTTTTCGGAATGACGATCTCTTCAATGCTGTCCGCGGGGAAGGCGTAAGCAGTGGAACCAACCAAGCAGACGAGTAATTTGGCAATCGTCAGCGTCAGCGGGATGCGTAAGGTAAAGGTGGTACCTTTTCCAGGCGTGGTCGTGACGGTGATGGTGCCTTTGAGCGATCGCAGTTGCGATCGCGCCACATCTAATCCCACACCTCGACCCGACAGTTCGCTGACTTGAGCCGCAGTGGAAAATCCTGGCTCAAATAGTAAATCTAAAAGTCGAGTGGTTGAAGTTGTAACCACTTGTTCTGGTGAAAGCAACCCCAACTCTAGTGCTTTCAAACGGATGCGTTCTAGGTTGACTCCTTGACCGTCATCCCGTACTTCAATAATCGTGTGACTCCCCTGATGATAAGCCTGAATTTCAATCTGACCCCGCTCCGGTTTCCCTTGCTGACGGCGTACTTCTGGTGGCTCAATCCCGTGATCGAAGGCATTGCGGAGCAAGTGCAGTAAAGGATCGTTGAGTTTTTCTAAAGCGGCTTTATCAACTAAAACTCCCGTCCCGCTTAATTTCAGCTCGACTGGCTTTTTGTATTTTGTGGAAAGGTCGCGCAAAACTCTAGGAAAGCGACTCAACACTTCGCGCAGGGGAAGCATCCGCGCCCACATCAAATCATCCCGCAAGTGGGCGATCATTTGACGTTGACTTTCTAAAGTTTGGCTTGACTGTCCAGCTAAGTGTGCCACATCCCCGACGATTTCTTCGAGTTGCACCATCTCTTCGAGGCTCTCTTGCACCATTGAGTGCAATGCTCCATAGCTGTCCATCTCTAGGGAGTCAAACGAAGAAGTTAGGGGTGTAGAGGTGCTGGAAGAAAGAGTATTTGGCTCTGTATTTTGCTCAGTTTCAGACGCAGGAAATCGCGTTTTTACATCCGGCTTTTCTGCTTTTCGAGGTATGAAAGTTTGCTGGTCTGACGCAATAGAATGGCGTTCTGGAGCCACTATCATCTGGTCTGATAAATCGCGCAGATGATTGGCGATTTCCTGAAATTTAGTAAACCGCCGCAGCAGTTCTTGCACCGTTGCTTGCAGTTGTTCGTTTTGGAGGAAAAGACCGTTTCGGTTAATGGCAAGTTCACCCACCAAGTTATTCATTCGTTCCAGTCGATCTAAGTCAACGCGAACAGAAAGTTGGGGAGTAGAATTGGTAGGGGCGATGGTTTCCTTCTTGTCTTTGGCAGCAGGCAATTTAGCGGGTTTAGAGGTTTTAGATCCTAGTTTGTCGATTTCAGCCTGAATTAGCTGAGGCGAATTTTCTGGGTTGGCTAGATTGACCGGAAGCTCGGTTACGGAAGGTAAAGTCTCAAATAATTGCTCGATTTTCTGAACAACTGCTTGAATATTCGTTGGGGATTTTGTTTCAATTAATTCTGAGTGTATTTCTGGAGCTGGCGGTGAAATAGTAACTAGGTTAGTTTCTTCAATAGCTAGCTCTAATTCAGGAATTTCCTCAACCTGCGCTATCGCCTCTGCTACTTCAAAAGAGGATAAATTTTCAATCTCTATCCCTGGTAAATTTGAGGCAAAACTACCAAAAACTTCATCTAGAGAAGGAGGGGAAGCGAGGATTTCTTCTTGAGCGATTAACTCAAATTCTTGATTTAGATTAGCTGCTGGTAGCGCCGGAAGTTTCAGCCCGTCGAAAGATGAATTATTATAAAAATCTGTAGTTTCTGCTGTTAATTTTGAATCCTTAAAAATTTTATCTGAAGTTTGTTTCTGTTTTCGCTCGTCTAAGTTTGGTTTGAGACTTTCCTCATCTGTAGTTAAGGTTAGATGCTCAGGTTCATCAACTTTGAGAAGAGGGAGTTGATTTTGAGTTGATAGGCTGGAATCTGAGAAATCAAGAATTTCGTCGAAAGCAGCGATAGAAGTTAGCGTTTCCCCTGGAATGCCTAACTCTGTTTCGGAAATTTCTTCAGATGTGAATAGTGCCGAAACGTCTAGGAAATCTTCATTGATTTCAGAAGGGAGGGCAGAGCTACCAAAAATATCTTCAATAGAAGAAAAGGAAAAGGAGAGCGCTGATTCCTCTTCATCTTCAGTCAGTGTCAGTAGCTCTAATTCGGGAGCCCGTTGGACGCCTGTAACCGTTGCTACGGGCGAAGTTTGAACAGGAGAAGTAGCAAGTTTTGTTAAAGTGGTAGAGGGAGAACCGCCAAGCGAGCGATCGCCTGCGAGTACGCCTTCTCTCCCTGCCTGAAAATCAGCTAATGCCAGTTGAGCAATCTGCAAGGCTTGTTCGGGATGAGCATCGAGCGCCGCCAAAGTAGTTTGCGCGATCGCTCCAAATCCTGGCAAACTTAATAATTCTGAGATTCCGGTAAATACATCAGCGAGTGCCCGCAATTCTCCGGCTACTTGATTGCTTTCAGGATGGGCTAAAACATGGGTGAGGCGCTCTAGTTCCTGCGCCACGTCCACTTCAAATATCGATAAGGTTATATCAATTCCCAATTCCACCGCATTGGGTAAAACTTCCTCTCCGGTGAGGAAATCTCCTAATTGTGCTTCAATTTTGGCAAACACGGGTTCGGCGATCGCGATCGCCTGTTCTGCGTTGAAATGACCCGCCAGAATCTGCTCCGTTAAAGGGAGGCGGAGACAATCATAGGCTTGCAGCAATAAGCTTTCTAGTTCGGCATCAATCTCTAACTCTTTGTTGTGGAGCGCCTTAAAGATGTCTTCAAGGCGGTGAGCTATCGTTTTGATTGTTTCGAGTCCCACGCAAGCAGATCCCCCTTTAATCGAGTGAGCCGCACGCATGAGACTGTGAATTTTAGCAGTAGTCCGCTCTGTCTTGAGCGTCAGCAGTTCCGATTCGATGACCTGCAACAGCTCTGGAGCTTCTTGAATGAAGAACTGATAGGCTTGGTCGCGGATATCAGAGTCGAGTGCCATAATACTGAATTGGTAATTGGTAATTAGGTAATTGGTAATTGGGGAATAGGCGTATGGGAATTGGGAATTGGTAATTGATAATTGGGGAAAAGGGGTTTAGTAATTGATAGTTGGCTGGATTCTTCCCATTACCAACTACCCATTACCAACTACCCATTACCAATTACCCATTACCAATTACCCCATTACCAATTACCCATTACCAATTACCCATTAGCTAACTTTAAATCGACCCACGTTTGCTTGCAGTTCTTGCGCCAACGCTAGCAATTCCTTAAAGGATGCCGATACATCGGTGGCTCCCGTTGAGGTTTTGGTGGCGATCGCTGCCACATCGGTCATGGTTTTGGTGACTGCATCGGAAGCTTTGGATTGCACGACAGCCGCTTGGGCGATCGCTTCCACCAAGGCGCTGATCTGGGCGCTGGCAGTCGTAATTTTGTTCAGGCTTTGGCGGGTTTCATCCACCAGTTTCGTCCCTGTAACGACCTGCTCGGTGCCCGCTTCCATCGCCGCTACCACCTCATTAGTTTCTGCTTGAATGCCTGCAACCAGCTTTTCGATTTCCGCCGTTGCTGCCGCCGATTGCCGCGCTAGCGATCGCACTTCATCCGCAACGACGGCGAAGCCTCGACCCTCTTCGCCAGCGCGTGCCGCCTCAATTGAAGCATTGAGCGCCAACAAGTTCGTTTGAGCGGCAAAGGTGCCAATTAGGTTCACCACTTTGGAAATCTTTTGCGAAGATTCGCCCAAACGCTTGACTTTTTTAGAGGTTTCTGCAACAGTTTCCCGAATCGCTAGAATCCCGTCCACCGTGCGGTTCATGGCAGCGTCACCCTCCTTCACAATCTGCGTCGCTTGTTGAACCGCAGCTTCCGCTTGTTCGGCATTGGCAGCAACCGCTCGAATCGAGGTGGACATTTCCTGAATTCGATCCAGAGCAGCTAAAATTTCCTCTGATTGCCGTAAAGCTTCTGCCGATAGCTCTTGAACAGAGACTTCATTGCTGCTGGTGGTTGCTGCCACTTGTTTGGCGGCGGTTTGCACCTGGCTAACAATTTTCCGTAAGCTACCGATCGTGGCATTGTAGGAGTCAGCAATCGTGCCGATTTCATCCTCAGTCACCTGCGCCCGAATGGTGAGGTCTCCTTTACTGACAGGATCGACTTCCAGCAGCAGTTCCAGCGCTCGTTTTTGCAGGGCTTCCTTGGCTGACCTTTGCTGTTCGGCATTTGCAGATTGTTGGCGGGTCGCTTCCTCTTGCGCCGCCAGCAAAGTTTGAATCTGTTCCAGCAGCGTCGCTTGGTTGAGGGCAATACCCACTTGAGTTGTCAACTGGGTGAACAAATCGATTTCACCCTTCTGCCAAATGCGAGTCCCCGAACATTGATGAGCAATCATCAAGCCGAATAGCTCGTTATCTACTACGATGGGCACGACCAAGTTAGCTTTGACTTGAAAGCGCTCCAACATTTTAATGTGACACTCGTTCAGACCCGCTTGATAAATATCCTCAATGGCACGAATGCGCCCTTTGTTGTAGCTTCCCCCCTGCGTCTCTTTCAAGCAGGTATCTTCGATTTTGACGCCTTGAGTGGGCATCCAACCCATCGCTACAGATTCTGCAATTACCGTCCCATCCCAGTTCGCATCGAAGCGATAGACGATTAAGCGATCTGTTTTAAACGCGCGTCGCACCTCTTCGACCGCTGTATTCAGAATGTCTTCCAGCTTCAGAGATTCCCGAATGCGGAGGGTAATCATTGACAAAAGTTGCGATCGCGTGGCTTGAGCTTCTTTCTGTTCCAGATAGCTGATGCGGTCTATCGCCAAACCAACTTGAGTGGACAACTGCGTGCAGATAGCGACTTCAGACTGCTGCCAAGTCCGAGGGGTTGAACACTGCTGGGTACACATTAAGCCCAGTAGTTTGTCACCGCTAACAATCGGGGTGATCACATTGGCTTTGATTTTTAATCGCTCGTACAACTCAACGTGACAAGGGGCGAGATTCGCTTGATAAATGTCATCGATAACAAACACGCGACCTTTGCGGTACAACTCTACCCCCGCCTCTGAGTCGGTGAAATAGGTATCTGCTACTTTCATGTTCATGCAGGTCGGTAATCCGGGCGTCACCGCTTCCGCAACTACATTCCCACTCCAGTCCGGGTTAAAGCGATACAAAAACACCCGTTCCGCATTCAGGATTTGTTGAGCGCCAATCACTGCTTTCTCGAAAACCTCTTTGACATCGAGAGATTCACGAGCGCTGTTGGCAATATCTGCAAACAATTGTGTCAAATTGGCTTCGACTTCTCGCTGTTTGGCTTCCGCTTCCTTCTGTTTGAGGAAACTGATTCGGTCTAAAGCTAAGCCGATTTGAGTAGATAACTGCGAGCAAAAATCTACTTCATACTGCTGCCAAGTCCGAGGAGTAGAACACTGCTGCGTACACATCAAGCCTAATAGTTTGTCACCGCTGACAATCGGGGTAATTACATTGGCTTTGATTTTTAATCGCTCGTACAGCTCAATGTGACAACCTGTAAGATTGGCTTGATAGATGTCATTAATGACAAATACACGACCCTTGCGATACTTTTCTACACCCACATTCGAGTCGGTGAAGTAAGTATCGGTCACGGTCATTTTCAGGCACGAAGGTAAGCCGGTTGTCACCGCTTCCGCAACAACATCTCCACTCCAATCCGAGTTAAAGCGATACAAAAACACCCGTTCCGCATTCAGGATTTGTTGAGCGCCAACAACGGCCTTTTCAAATACTTCCTTGACATCTAGCAACTCACGAGCGCTAGTAGCAATATCGGCACACAGTTGAATGCGCTTGGCTTCAACTTCTTGCTGTTTTGCTTCAGTTTCTTTCTGTTCTAAGAAACTGATTCGGTCTAGAGCTAAGCCGACTTGAGTAGATAACTGCGAGCAAAAGTCTACTTCATACTGCTGCCAATTCCGAGGAGTAGAACACTGTTGCGTACACAGCAAGCCTAATAGTTTATCACCGCTGACAATCGGGGTAATCACATTGGCTCTAATTCTTAATCGCTCATACAACTCAACGTGGCAATAAGTCAAACCAGATTGATAAATATCATTAATGACAAATACGCGACCATTGCGATATCTTTCTACCCCCACATTCGAGTCGGTGAAGTAAGTATCGGTAACAGTCATTTTTAGACAGGAAGGCCAACCCGGCATTACTGATTCAGCAACTACATCCCCACTCCAATCTGGGTTGAAGCGATATAAAAACACCCGTTCCGCATTCAGGATTTGTTGAGCGCCAACAACGGCTTTTTCAAATACTTCCTTGACATCGAGAGATTCACGAGCGCTGGTGGCAATATCAGCACACAACTGAATTCGCTTAGCTTCAACTTCTTGCTGTTTTGCTTCAGCTTCCTTCTGTTCTAAGAAACTGATTCGGTCTAGAGCTAAGCCGACTTGAGTAGACAACTGGGAGCAAAAATCGACTTCATACTGCTGCCAATTCCGAGAATTTGAACACTGCTGCGTACACAGCAAACCTAATAGTTTATCACCGCTGACAATCGGGGTAATCACATTGGCTTTGATTTTTAATCGCTCATACAACTCAATGTGGCAACCCGTAAGATTGGCTTTGTAGATGTCATTGATGACAAACACGCGACCATTGCGGTATCGTTCTACCCCTGCGGGAGAGTCGGTGAAGTAGGTATCCGTGACGGTCATTTTTAAGCAGGAAGGCCAACCTGGAGCAATAGATTCCGCGACGATATCTCCACTCCAGTCTGGATTGAAGCGATACAAAAACACCCGTTCTGCTTTGAGGATTTGTTGAGTTCCTTGAACGGCTTTCTCGAAAATTTCTTTGACATCTAACGATTCTCTAGCGCTGGTGGCAATATCGGCACACAACTGTAATCGCTTGGCTTCAACTTCTTGTTGTTTAGCTTCAACTTCCCGCTTTTGCAAATAGCCAATCCGATCTATGGCTAGCCCTAATTGAGTGGACACCTGGGTACAGAAATCGACTTCAGACTGCTGCCAAGTCCGAGGATTAGAACACTGCTGCGTACACATCAAGCCGAGTAGTTTGTCTCCGCTAATCAGCGGGGTAATTACATTGGCTTTGATTTTTAATCGCTCATATAATTCAATGTGGCAAGGGGTGAGATTGGCTTTGTAGATGTCATCAATGACAAAAACGCGGCCCTTCCGATAGAGTTCTACTCCCACCTTGGAAGAGGTGAAGTAGGTATCAGCTACCTTGATTTTCATGCAGGTCGGCAATCCGGGCGCTACCGCTTCGGCAACAACATAGCCACTCCAGTCAGGATTGAAGCGATAGATGAATACTCGTTCTGCATTCAGGATTTGTTGCGTGCCTTGAACTGCTTTCTTGAATACTTCGTGAATATCAAGAGATTCTCTGGCACTGGTAGCAATATCGGCACACAGTTGTAATCGCTTGCCTTCAACTTCTTGCTTGCTTAATAAGTCTTTAACTCGTGCCACCAAGTTATTGAAGCTGACAGCTAGAGTTTGGGTTTCAGTAGTCCCGCGAGGTTCAACGTAGGCATCCAAATTTCCAGCAGCAACCTGCTCTGATGTACCCGTCAATTCTTTCAAAGGAGCAGACCAGCGACGTGCTAAACTCACCACAATGCCTGCACCTACGGCTCCCAAGGAAAGAAAAATTAGGACAAAAATTAGTCCATGCTCATTTCCAGCCGCAGCAATTTCCGAAAGTTCAATTGAGGTGACACTGACCAAATCGATGCCAGGAACTGCGGCAAGGCTATACTTTCTGCCGTCCCGATCGAATGAAGTACTCAGAACTAATTGTCCCTCTTGGCGAACGTAAGGGACAATGGTAAGTCCCTGGAGTTGACCTGTAGTGGCAACGTAGCTTGGTTTTTTCCCAAGGGGAGCGTTTTCCCCAAAATTAGCCTTTTGTACTTCTAGTTCGGCTAACAGAGCGGTGGCTGTTTGTAAAACCGCATCGCCACCCAACACTTCTTTCTGCGCGATCGCTCCGTTAGATGTAATGGTACTAATAACGGCTTTGCTTGCCGGAGCCAAAATCTGAATTTTTTCAGTGTTACTCAGTCCCACATGCTCCAACGGCACCGCTAGTTCGTCAAAGTTAGCAGCACGCGCAACATCAATAGTTAAGGAATTTTCTGTCAAAGACGACGAAATCAAAGCATCCTTGACCTTTACGCCAGCCAAGTTGGAGGATAGCAGCGCGTCATTCCATAATTTCGTCTCGGTGCGCCCAGATGCTTGATAATTCGTCATCCCCCAGCTCACGATACCTGCGATCGCTAGCGGTGCTAGTACCACAGGTAAGATTGTCCTCAACAATTGGCTGCGGAGCGTGGGACTTTTAGATAGATTCAGTTGTGGAGACGGCGGGTTAAGCTGGTCTTGCTCTGTTTGCTCTAGCTGCTCTTTTCCCTTGTTCTCTACCTTTTGCTCAAGATTTTGAGAGCCGTTTAAATCTTGTTGGTTCGGAATGAGCTTAAGAGGAGGGGGTTGATGGCTAACACCTGTCTTGCGACCCCGGAGACGACGCTTAATATTGGCTTTTGTTGTATCTGATTGAGGATCGGAAGGCGTCTTCATAGTTTAAACTTTGCTAAAGGTAGATGAGTGTGGCGAGTTGAGTTGATTAAGGGATACAGATAGAGGTTAAAAAATTGAAATTCCAGACCCAAAGAAAGACATCTGGATATTCAAACAGCCATTCAAACTTCTGGCTTAGGCATTCCAGCCATGATGGATTCTCCCTCTAGAACCACCAGTATTTCACCATTTGATTTCAGCCAATATCCCCGTAAAAATGGCACCAATTCCGGGGTGACAGATGATTGTGGAGGAGATTGAATTAAATCTGGATCGCAGCTTTCGATGTCTTCGACTCGATTCACTACCAATCCCAGCATCTTTTTTCCTGTGATTTGGCTACCAGTTCGCTGTTTACCAAGGATTTGCTGTTCCCCATGAATCACAATGACTGTGTAGGTTGATCGGTTAATTGCCTGTAAGTATAAGGGAGTCAGCCCTACCAAATGACCGAGATCCGCAATCCATAAAATCTCACCGCGCCAGTTATAAACTCCCATCACCCAAGCTGGCATATGAGGAATGGGGACAATCTGACTAACTGGAATTGTCAGCACCTCTGTCATTTGGTGCATGGGGAATAGTGCGGTAATGTCAGGAAAAAGATGAAACCGCAAAAATTGCTCTCCCACGACTGCTTTATGTTCTGCGGTTGGGATTTCAAATTGTTGAATTAAAGCTTTGTTTCCAGACAAAAATTCAGATTCCATTGCTTGTCTCTTGACGGTGCTGACGAAGATTTTTCCTAACCTTTAATTAATTGATTAACAGTACGCAGTAGTTCCTCTTGATCGACTGGTTTTGGAATGTAGGCATCTGCTCCTTGTTTCATACCCCAAAATTTATCCATATCAGTGCTTTTGGTGGAACACATCACGACTGGAATTTTGCTGGTTTCTGCATCTGCTTTGAGTTCGCGGCAGAGTTCAAAGCCGCTACGACCGGGCAATACAACGTCTAAAATGATCACATCAGGTTTATGGCTACTGATTTTTTCTAAGGCTTCTTCTCCAGTATTGGCTGTTAAAACATTTAATCCACCTCGTCGCAAGCAGCTAGCAAAAGTTTCCCTTTCAGTTAGGGTATCTTCAACGATTAAAGCAGTATGCATTGTATTAAGGCTCCTAGGAAAAACAAAAATCAACTGACCACGAGGGAACTGTTTTTGAGGTGCTTGAGGTACTTGTTGGTTATCGCTAGCACCTTTTCTGCATCGACTGGTTTCCCCATGAAATCTGAAGCTCCGACAACCTTAGCTCGGACTCGGTCAATGATACCGTCATTTCCTGTCAAAATAATAATTGGGGTATCTCGGAAAGCAGAAACTTTACGCAATTGGGTACAAATTTCATAGCCGTTCGTATTGGGCATTACCAAGTCTAAAAAGATGATATGAGGTTTGCGGTTTAATAAAGTAGCGATCGCTCGCATCGAATCTGGTACTGCCAAAAATTGATACCCGGCTGACGTAAGAATCTTTTCCATATTTTTGCAAACCAACGGGCTATCATCCACACAAGCAATGAGTGGTTTTCGAGTTGCCGCTTGAGCGGGTGTTTTGCCTGAAGAAGTCGGAAGATTCTTAGCAGGTAATTCTGAAGAAGTCGGGGAAACCGGATTTGCTAAATCAGGAATATCATTTAACTCTACTAATCCAGTTTCAAGGTAAGGCAATAGAGATCGGGTTACTTCCGCAACATTGCGCTTAGTTTGAACCGCAATATCTCGTAAGGTTCTTTGCCCATCTAATAACAATGTCAGAGATTTATAAACGGTAGGCGAGGTTTTTTGTTGGAGTTGTTCTGGTTGCTTGATCGATGGCGCTCGATTGGGAAGCACATCAGAAATTTTAGCGATTTTCCAGGCTTGCCAAATTTCTTGAGTTTTCGCGATCGCTTGTTCGGCATCAATCAATAACAACTGGGGGGCTAAGGCATTTTCTTGCTTGATTTGTAATGCTTTTGGTACTTCTTGAGTAATGTCAAACAATAATTCAAGAACAATGCCTTGAATTATTTTTACAACTTGTTCGCGGGTAATTTTTTGCTGCTTCAGCCATAAACATAACAAATAATATTCTCGACAGTTTTTGCTAAGATCGGAAGAAGTTTCAGAAATATCAGTTTGTAAACTAAGTTGATTCGGACTAACATTAGAACAATTTATTCCTAAATGTCTTTGCCACCTTCTAACCGGATGAGTTCCTCCAGTTGCGTACAAAATCCGACCCAGGTAGAAGTAAAGAATCCACTCTCGCCCCAAAGTACCTTTCAGGAACAGCCGCCCACTAAAGCGAGCTTCCTTCAAAGTAGTCAGCTTGCTAGCAAAAGCAGTAATCGTCATAGGTTGGGCGGTCATAATTCTTGATTCCTTCTTGCAAAGTTCGCTTGACTTTAGCGAAAACCAGAGTTTACATTTATAAATATTTCTGATAAAAAAGCCTATTAATTTAATTAATAGCACTATATAGAAATAACAAGTCTCAGTAATTTCACTGAAATATTTTTAGAATTTTAGGCGTTCCGTAAATTTACGAAACCCCCCTATTTTAATAATTTTTATTAAGATACGAGCAAACAATTTGATTTCGCTTTGATAATAGTAAATTGAGTCTTAGTTGAGTAAAAATTAAGATAGTTTATTGAGCATAAAACGGAATAAAAAATCCCCCAGGTTGATGCAACTTGGGGGATTTGATCCAAAAGCAGCCTGCTATTGGGTATTAGGAATTAGCCTGCCGCAGGGATAAGTTGCTACAGGTTGTTCAGAAGCATTTTCGACAACAGCGGCAGGAATTTCATCGGAAGGCTGGGTTTTTGCTGCTTGATAGTCCGTCCGCAATTTTGAGAACATCTCTTCTCGACGATCGTACAAGCGCTTCAGGGGGCGGGGCTGACATTGGTTCATCACGTAGGCGGCGATGAGAGGCAGGGCAATTGTGCTGTCGGTGTAACAGACAATGGTGCTAGGTAACTCTTCGGGGTCAATCTTGCCCCAGCTAACGGCTTCGCTGGGTGTTGCACCAGAGAGTCCGCCGGTATCAGGGCGCGCATCGGTGACTTGTACGAAGTAATCGTGACCTCGTTCCTCTAATCCCAACACTTCGTGAAGTTGCGGTTGAGTTTGCAGCAGGAAGTTTTTGGGACTACCACCGCCAATAATCACGGCGGCGCTTTTGCCTTCTACGTCTGGGTTGCCGGTTTCACGAGCGCAGTAGGCGATCGCAGCTGTCTCATTCACATCAATGGCTGGATCTAGCACTAAGTTTGAGCCTTCTAGGGACAATGCTGCTACGTTCATCCCAATCGAACTATCCCCCGGCGAAGAAGTATAAATAGGCACACCACATTCATAAGCTGTCGCCAATAAGCAGGAATTTTTCACTCCTAACTGCTTTTCCACTTCCCGAACATACTTTCCAAGCAGGTAGTGAAATTCAGCAGTTCCCATCCGCTTTTGGAACGGTTCTGCTTGCAAAATCTTTCGGATGAAGGCATCAGTTTCCAGCAGCACATCGTAGCCAAAGATAATGTCATAAATGCGAATGGTGCCTTCTTCGCGCAGTTTCACATCATCTGCAAACGGATTCCCTGCGTAAAGGTCGAAACCCAGCCCGAAATGCATATCGTGGTAAAGATTGGCACCCGTGCTGATCATCCAGTCAATAAAACCGTGGCGAATCAGGGGAGCCAAAATTCCCACACCCATCCCAGCGGGGGTCATCGCGCCTGATAGGCTGACTCCGACGGTGACGCCCTCGCGCATGACCTCTCGGCTGAGCAAGTGACACATTTCCCGCAGACGAGCTGAGTTGTAGGCGCTGAAGTAACCATCAATTAGATCGACAACATTAATTGCTGTCGGCATGGGGGCGGGTGCGATTTTGTTACCGGGCAGTTGTGACATTTTTTACTTTTAAAAGAATGAACCGCATTGTCAACTATAACCAGCAAAAGCAAGTCAGAAACCCAACTGGAGCAGGAAAAATATAAGTGTGGGGAAAAGATAAATGAGCGCTAGAGCGATCGCACTCATTGCATCCTCACGCAGATAATTTTGTCGGGTGAGCAGCGAACGCAATCGCGCCATCCCTTATCTGATTGAATTCTACTCAGTATCGGTGGGGTCTTTTTGCCCTTACAGCACTTAGGATTTTTTCAGGCGATCGCTACCTTGTCTTAAATAATTTCTTTTATCGCAGCCGAGTAAGAATTATAGGCAGTATCCCCAAAGCAAACGAAAATCGCCTGCTCTACTGAGGTAGCGCCCTCTAGAAACTTTTTAACTTCAGTTACAGCAATTCTGGTGGCGCGTTCCATCGGGAACCCATAGACACCCGTGCTAATAGCTGGGAAGGCAATGCTGCGTATCTCGTATTGCTCCGCCAAAGCAAGAGAATTGCGATAACATCTAGCTAGCAGCTCATCTTCCTGGCGATCGCCCCCTCGCCAAATTGGGCCAACTGTGTGAATTACCCACTTGGCGGGGAGATTGTAACCTTTTGTAATCTTTGCTTCACCAGTGGCACAGCCCTTCAACTGGCGACATTCTGACAACAATTCTGGTCCAGCGGCGCGGTGAATCGCCCCATCGACGCCGCCACCACCGAGTAAGGAGGTATTCGCTGCGTTGACGATCCCATCTACCTTTTGCTGAGTTATATCGCCTTGAACGATTGCAATTTTGCCTAAAATCATGGGATTTTTTCCCTTAGCACAAAAAACTGACCAAGACCGGCTGAGTCATAATTGCCATCATAGGGGTGTTGCAAAGCTCCCTGCGGGGATCGCAAAAGCGATCGCCACAATTCGATAAATCTCAAATTTTTGTAAACTGGAAAAAGGTCATTCTCATGGCTTTAATCCAGAGAAGGATTTTGTCTCAGTCCAGTCAATATGACAAGATGGCAAGCAATCTTTCCTCTCGCAATCCAGTTAGAGTTCAATCAGCATCTCAGAGTCAGCACCATAATCATTGGTCTAATTTTGAGGAAATGTTGCAACGGCTTCATGCAGAAGGTTTGTACATTCATCCCGATCATCTGGCAGAATTTCTGCTGGCGCATGGTATCCCTGTCAACCTCCGCTATGTACCCGAACATTTGAAGAGTAAAGCGGTTTTCATTAACGAGAACTACCAGGGCGATATGGCTCATTTAGTTGAAGAACCCGATGCTACTTCCAGCCAGTTTCCGTGGTTGAATTAAGACCAGATAATCGCTAATGGCTAATCGCTCGTGGCTAATTGTTAATAGTTATGGGCGATTAGCGATCGGCTCTCAATTAGAGATGTAAAATCAAAACTTTGATTTTTCCTCAGCAAGGGGAGAGATTTAATTTAGCAGTTTATTTATATCTATTTACTGATAACAGTTGTGCTATAAATTGCAGATAGTTTTAAATTCATTCACATGGGCAGGGCAACACGCACAATGGTTTTTTGAGTGGGAATACTCTCAATTGATAATTCGCCAGCGTGTAGTTCGGCTAGGCGTTTAGCAATGAGCAAGCCCAAACCAGAGCCTTGCTGTGAAGCGAGTTTGCGCTCAAATCGCATATAGGCTCCAATTGTCGCAATTTGCTCTGGTGTCATCCCCTGTCCGAAGTTGCTCACGGACAGTACAAAAGTGCTATTTTTACATCGAGTGGCAACGCGAATTGCGGTGTTGGGAGACGAAAATTTACAGGCATTATCGATTAGTTCTTCCACAATTTTTCGCAATTTTGGCTCTGAAATTAAGACGGTAGCTTCTTGGAGGTCTAATTCCAAATCCATTTCCCGACAAACTTGCTTGGCTTTTTTAATCGCCGCTTCTGCGATCGCGCTCTTCGCTGAATCAGTTCGGCTGTTTTGTCTAAGATCCGCTATCTGAAGCGGATCGGTTCCGATTAGCTCTAATTGAGCGAAGAGTAAAAAATTCTGGACTAACTTAGATAAACGTTCCGCAGAGGTACGAATATCGACTGCCATTTCTAGAATTTCTTGCGGTTCTAGGGAGTCGGCTTCATCAATTAACATTTGCGAACAACACAAAATGCCATTGAGGGGAGTATGGAGTTCGTGAGGGAGGGAGAAAGAGATATTGCTGCGTAAATCATCGAGTTTTTTTTGCGAATGTCGCTCAATCGCCGCCTGTTTTTCCATCCGCGCTGCGATCGCTCCCAGTAATTCCGCTCTCGTAAATGGCTTGGTGAGGTAGTCGTCTGCACCCAATTCCATCCCTTGACGCCAATCGGTTTTCGCTGCTTTGGCAGTGAGAAAGATAAAGGGAATCGTTGCCGTGACAGGGTTAGAGCGAAGTGCCTTCAGAACGCCATAACCGTCGAGTTCCGGCATTAGCGCATCGGAGAGAATTAAATCGGGGATTTCTGCTTGAGCTAACTGCAACCCTATTTGACCATTTTCGGCTGCAATAGCGTCAAATCCCTCTGCTTCTAACAACTCTAGAATGTTCTCTCTGATAGATATTTCATCTTCAATTACCAGAATCTTTGCCATATCAGCGATCGCCTAGCAGGTAAGCAATTAAAAATTAAAAATGTCAGCTCCCAGGACTGCAAACAAGATGTTCGCTAGGATTGTCCAAATTCAATGCACAACAACCGAGCAGCTTTAATAAGGTTTGAGTATGTTCGGGGCACTTTCTTCTATACACCCAAACTTTCCTTTTAAATAAAGACTTTAGACTTTATCTTGCAAGAAAGCTTACCTTAGCACGGGCGGGTAGACCTTGCCTCTACAGCACTCTTCAGGGGTAGTCTTACTTTAAATTTAGTGCCCACACCCACTTTACTCTTAACGGTAATCTCACCCCCGTGAAGATCCACACACTTCTTAACGATTGCTAATCCTAAACCAGTTCCAGGGATGTTGCCGACATTCGCGGATCGATGAAATGCTTCAAATAAGCACTGACGCTCTTGCAGAGGAATCCCAATTCCTTTGTCTTCAATTTGGAAGACGATTGCATCTTTTTGTAGGGTAATTTCAAATCTGACTGGACTCCCTTCAGGTGAATATTTTATCGCGTTTGAAAGGAGATTGCTGAGAATATGTCGCAGCAATTTTTCATCTAGACTAAAGGAGGTAGATTTGCAATGATTAATCAAGTTAATTGCACGGGAATTGCCTTCATTCAGTTGCAATTCTTTCACTAATTCAATACAAAATTCTTCCAGATGCAGCGGTTCAGGTTGGAAGTCCGACCTTCCGGCTTCAGCTTTACCAATGATTAATACATCATCAATTAGTCCAATCATGTGCTTAACCGCAAATTGAATGCGATGCAGGTGGATGAGTTTTTTCTCTTCAGACCAATTGTTGCTGTAATGTTCCAATAATTCGGCAGAAGAGAGGATCGTACTCAGGGGAGTGCGGAATTCGTGGGAAGTCATGGAGATAAAGCGGGATTTTAGGTCGCCGAGTTCTTTTTCTCGCTCAAGCGATGCTCGCAGTTCTTCTTCTAGTCGCTTGCGTTCGGTAATATCAATTCCTACTGTGACCGCAGCTTGATCTTGGTTGTATTTCTGCGCCACCATGAGATAATTTTTGATATTGCCGTCAACTTCTGCGGTCACTTCCTGAGAAGTTGTTTTCGTCGGGGAAGCAAAGAATTGCTCCGCAAATTCACTAAAGTTGGGGCTACTGTCAAAACAGCTAAGTTCCTGACCGACAAATTCCTCTGAAGACAAGTTAAAGGATGCAGCTAAATGCTGGTTGACGCCCAGGTATTGTAAATCCGAGCTAATCCAGGAGACAAATCCAGGCACGGCATCTAAGACGGCTAAAAGTTGGTTTTTTGCCTGTTGCAGCGCCAATCCCATTTGCTTATATGCTGCCATTGTAATTTCATGCACCTCTGACTGAGCCAGCAGAAGTTGATGCACGTCTAACAATTTATAAATTCCGGGTGCCGTTTGTACAATGATCGGTTCATAGATCAATTCAGGCGATCGCTTCAAAGACTCCCGCACCGCTGCGGTAATGGAAGTATAACTGGGAAAAACTAGAATTTCGGTATGGTTGAATTGATAGAGCGATCGCAAACTTCGTTTCGACAGTAACTCTAAGCTGTAACGACGGCTTAGATATTCAAAAAAACGCCGGCGACTGATCATCCCGACCAGTTGGTTTTTATCCATGAGGATTAAACCCGGTAGTAGCGGTTTTTCCTCGAAAAGCCTGAGAACCTCTGCGGCTGTGTGGTTGTATTCAATGCAAGCCTCATACAGGGTTAATCCCTGCAATGTAGACTCCAAATTCAGATTAAGTTGCTCTGCACCTTGTTCAGAAGAGATTGATAAGGTTAAAGACATAAATCTTAAAAGAAGGTAAGTAAATTTATACTGAAATCAGTGTTGCTGAATCTATAGGCAAAATGGAAGGGGGGTTATGCCCTCTGTCTTGAAGTGATGGCTGGGAGCGATTCCCTGCAATTAGAAGGAATTGCCGATGGCTTATCCTGATGCATATCCCTTTGGGGCTATTTTAATAGGTGTGAAAGTTTTTTCTAGGCAGACTTGATGACAACTCCTACCCCGACTGATTTAAATAAAAATTTAGAATCTGCTGACTTACTGGAGACAGAAACATCATCACTAACTCCAGAACAATACCAGCGCAAGATGCAGCGGCGCAAGGAAGTTCAAGAGCAGCGGGTGGCAAAGGCATCTCAGGAGAAAGGCTTAATTATTGTTAATACAGGCAATGGCAAGGGAAAAACCACTGCTGCTTTGGGAATGGTAATGCGATCGCTTGGTCACGGCTATCGAGTCGGGATCGTACAATTCATTAAAGGAGCCTGGGAACCCGCTGAGAAAGCTGTCCTCG
Source organism: Trichocoleus sp. ST-U2 (assembly GCF_039961875.1). Classification (NCBI taxonomy): domain Bacteria; kingdom Bacillati; phylum Cyanobacteriota; class Cyanophyceae; order Leptolyngbyales; family Trichocoleusaceae; genus Trichocoleus; species Trichocoleus sp. ST-U2. The sequence goes on from NZ_JAMPJY010000026.1 coordinate 32,556, forward strand.
GTCGCTGGGAAGGTCAGCTAGAGTTCCACGCGATGGGAGAAGGCTTCACTTGGGAAACTCAAGACCAACAGCGAGATATCCAGAAAGCGCATCAGGCTTGGGAAACTGGACTCAGCTTTATCCGCAATCCTGAATTTAAGCTAGTGCTGTTGGATGAAATCAACGTAGCTTTAAAACTCGGCTATTTGAGCGTTGAGGAAGTGCTAGCTGGGTTGGAGGAAAAGCCTGCGGATTCTCACGTTATTCTCACCGGCAGAGGTGCCCCAGCAGCCCTAATTGAACGAGCCGACTTGGTAACGGAAATGACCCTCGTTAAGCATCCGTTCCGGGAACAGGGCGTCAAAGCGCAGCCAGGAATCGAGTTTTGAAGTTCAAAAAATAAAGAAACCCGTTTTCTTCAAGAAAACGGGTTTTTAGAGGAGTTAATTGTTTTTTGGTGATTAGTCCTTGGTTAGTAGCAACAAACTACTGACAACTACCTTGATTTGCACCGCCAAAGCTTACTAATTGTTAGAAGTTAACTTTACAAGCGTTCAAGATTTGCTGGTCGTTAGCGCTAATTTTGTTAATTGGGTGATAGCCCTGGAGTCGTAAACTATCTTCAATGGGCAACCGACTATCGGCAGAGGCGACTGGGGGGGCTTCGCTGAGGGCTATTGAGTGAGAATAGGTTGTACTGTCGTAGGGATCTTGAACGGTTAGATTGATTTGCTGTGCCCCAACCTTGCCGGAAAAACAACTATATTCTGAGGAAGGCATATAAAACGCACCCCTTACCTTTCCCTGACGCGCCTCAAATACTATATATTCTTGACCAATCTGTTCTGTCTTTTGGGAGCTACCATACAAATAAATACCGTCAGCCACTGAAGTGTCTGATGCTGGCATTTGTGCAAGGGAAACGGAATTTGTGCCAACGATTCCCGTTTTACTGAAGGATGTTGGTGCTTGCAATGCAACTGTGCTGGTTGCGAAGCTCATCGTTAGAAGTAATCCTAGGGCAGGTACTTCAAGCGGAAGCCGAGACATAAATTGCTGATAAAACTTGTTAAGCACCGTTTTTTCCCCCCTAGCAATTACGAGCAGACACCCTCAAGCATCTAATTACAAAGTACCTAATTCCTTAGGTGTAAAGCTTCACCCATTTGAATGAACCGTAGGTCATCCGAAAGGAGTTTTTTTTGTTAAGACAAGCAACGCATTCATCTTTGATTCCCGGTTATTAAATTGCCTTCTAAAATCAAAATGCGTATTTATACTCACTTTATTCACCCGTTTTATGAGCTTTCCCAAATTGGGTCAGTGTGGGCTTGTCTGTAGTACTTGTTCCTTAACTGTGGATGACTTCACTGGCACCCGTTCGAGTTCCCGAACTGCTTTACGAAACTTTACAAAAATATAAAAAAAGAGCAGTAAAAGATTTTAGATGTCTACAAAAAACTTCAACAGGTAGACACATCTACTCGACAGGGGCTAAAAGCGGGGATTGAAATGACTGAAAAACCCGCCCTTACTTAGCTGTAAGGACGGGTTTTAGGAGCGATCGCTATAGGATGATGTGGGAGGCAGGAGCATAGCGGGTCGATCCCGCCTCTACAATTAACTAGCAGCGATATACTCGCGGACATTCGCCTGACGACGGCGCAGATGGGCGAGGGCTTGGTGTTCTAGCTGGCGTACCCGTTCGCGGCTGAGGCTTAGGCGTTCGCCGACTTTTGCTAGAGATAGCTCGTTACCATCTTCCAAGCCAAAGCGCAGAGTTAGCACTTCCCGCTGCTGTGGGGTTAGTTCTGCCAGAAGATCGTCCAGGTCTTGCCGCAGCGACTCCTGAGTCATATAATGGTCAGGGGTTGGCCCTTCGTCTTCCAGAAGGTCTTGCAGTTCGGTATCCTGGTTATCGCCAACGCGCACATCCAGAGAAATTGGTTGACGGGCGATATTCAAGTACTCGCGGATCAACGCGGGTTCTAAGTCCAGCGCCTTAGCGATTTCACCGGGGGTAGCACTGCGACCAAGCGTCTGAGCTAGTTCCCGTTGCACCCGCTTAATTTTATTAAGCTTTTCGGTGATGTGGATGGGCAAACGAATCGCACGGGCTTGTTGAGCGATCGCGCGAGTAATCGCTTGGCGAATCCACCAGTAGGCGTAGGTCGAAAACTTGTAACCGCGCATCGGGTCAAATTTCTCGACGCCGCGTTCCAAGCCGAGAGTACCTTCCTGAATCAAATCCAGGAATTCCATGTTACGCTTCTGGTACTTCTTCGCGATCGCGACCACTAGACGCAAGTTAGCTTCTATCATCTTGCGCTTTGCCCGCGTTCCCAGTTTGATTATCCGGTCAAGTTCGGGTTCACTCAAGCTAACATGGTCTGCCCACTCTTGATGAGTTGGTTCTCGCTGCAATGTCTCAGCCAAGGTCTCCTTCGCCTCCAGCAGCGCCATCATTTGCTGCACCTGCTTGCCGAAGACAATCTCTTGTTCGTGGGTCAGCAGGGGCACGCGCCCAATCTCATGCAGATAGGTGCGAACCATATCAGCCGTAAACGTGGGTTGTTTAGTCGTCTTTTTTAGGGTGTTGGCAGTGGGCATGAGTGAGTGGTGACTCCGTAAACAAGCAACAATTCTGTAGCAGGGGTTGACCTTAGCGGGAGATTGCCAGCTCTTACAATGAGAGTAGCTAGGTCAATTAGTGGAACACATCCTGCAAAAGTTGTAAAGATCGCCTACCCAATTGAATAGGCAAACATAACACACAAAAAGCTAATCGTCAAACCTTTCGGCTGGGGGATGCCTTAAAGAGCTGGTATCGACCCCCATTTAGCCACTCCTGATAAGTAATCAAGGCTAAAAAGTCAAAGTCGGTATGAGTTTGTTTTACATTTCTATCGTATCACTAATGATAGACGACGCTCCAGGTTGAAAGGTTCATCCGATTGGGTTAAACTTGCTGCTCTGGCAAATTCCTGTTAACCCTTGAGTACCACCCGGAAAATCATTAGCTAAAAGCGTCCTATCTGTGTCCTATACATATAATCATCCACGGAAAACCCTTCAACGGGTACTCTAGTCCTTGTGGGATAACCGAACTATTTTTGCCTAGAAGTCCGTAGTCAATAGTCATTGGACTATTGACTACGAATTAAAAACCACGATCAAAAACCAATATCAGCTTTAGCGGCTTCAGCCGCAGCGAACACTTCATCGTCTGGCATCTCTTCCCAGCAAGTATCGCCAATTTCTCTGTAGAACGTTTCATCGTAAGGACGAGTCCGCACCACCACAGGCATTGGAACCGCGTGACCCAAAATTAAAGCTTGTTGCTTGGAATCCAATTTTGCTAGAACGGAACGCAGACTCATGCCGCCAGAGACGCCAGTAAAAATGGCGTCGATGTCTTTGTCATCGTTTAGCAAAGCAGTGATGCGGGTGCCAATCTGGGACATCACCTCATTATCAATTCCAGAGGGACGCTGATCTACCACCAGAAGGGTGACAAAGTATTTTCGCATCTCGCGGGCAATCGTACCGAAAATGGTACTTTGCACGATGGCGGAGTCAAGGAAGCGGTGGGCTTCTTCTATCGTAATGACTAGCTGCTGAGGACGATCGATGGGGTTTTTGGTCTGCAAAAACAATTCAGACTTACTTACATAAGCTTTGTGAATGCGGCGGGTGATCATATTCGTCACCAGCATATAGGAGAGCATATCTGACTGAGAACCAAACTCAATCACCACGTGCTGACCTGCATCAAGGCATTGCAAAATTTGATTGACGTAGTTGTGGGGACAGGCAGTTCGCAGATATTTGAGATTTTCCAGGCGCATCAGCTTGCGCTGCAACGCCATAATTGAACCCTTATGACCCTTCTTCTCCTCGCAGAACAGCTGGATTTCCTCGTTGGTCATATTCAACAGTTGGACAATCCAGGAGTTGCCAAACTCGGCGTGCAGAATATTGGCATTGTCCAAAGCTGCTTCGGAAAGACCTAACTCATTCCGCACCAGCATGATGTCTTGGACTTCGATTTGGTCGTAGCTGAGGTACAGTTCCTGAGAGTCACGCACCCCCCGCCGCTTGGTAGATTGGGGGTCAAGGGTGTAAATTTGCACCTGTCCTGGGAATAGCTGTCGCAAGCCTTTGACAGTGCTGAAGTGTTTGCCTTCGCGGACAGCTTCCCAGCCATATTCCGAGTGCATATCAAAAATTAAATTGACCGCTGCTTGTCTGCGGATGATGCCAGATAAGAGTAAGCGGGTGAGAAAGGATTTGCCGGTGCCAGATTTTCCGAAGACGCCATTGCTGCGTTCCACGAATCGGTGTAAATCTAGACATACGGGCACATCCATATCTAAAGGTTGACCGATGGCGAAGTTGCACCGAGTGGGGTCATCTTCCCAGCCAAAGACGGCGCGAAAATCGCGTTCCGTCGCATCATAAACCTGGCTGAAATGACTGGGAATTGTCTTAACGGGCATCAACTCCATCTCAGTATCAGCACTGCTTTGTAGTTGAAACGATCCCAGAGTTGCACCGTTGGATTTGCCGTTGGAGTTAGGATTTTCGGCACCCACCACATAAGCGCCTACTGACTTTGTTGCTTCTCGTGTCAGCATTAACATCGGCGTCAGATTGATGGTGCCATAGGTGCCACTCCCTGCTAAAACCGCTTGCAAAAAAGTGTCCTCTGGACTGGGAGGATTGGCAACAATTCGCTGACTGGAGGTGCCCAGCGAAACGTCTGTGAGCATACAGAAGAAGTCTGAACGGGCACCTTTGACTACCAGAAATTTGCCAACCCGCATATCCTCTACAGAAATATCGGGATGTAGTCTTACTTCTAGTCCCTGACTGAGGGAGCCTTGAATTACCGACCCTAATGGCATTTCCATAATCGCTTCTGGAGTCTTTTTAGTGTTGCTTCAGAACACTTAGGCATCCAAAGTTTACCCTAATTCTCGGAGCCTAACTATTCGCTCAATCTTAGATTTTGGATTTTTCAACCAATCCAAAATCTAAAATCTAAAATGGATTTCCTAATCTATCTCAATTGATGTTGGCGTTGAGCCTGTGGCTCCGGCGGTTGTGTTGGCACTTAGGGGTTTGCGATAATCGGCATAAAGGCGATCGCGCCAGTTGAAAAATGTCTCGTAAGCGCTACGGTCAGCCAAACCAGGGATTCCTTTGCCTCTAAGGGTTTCGGGAAGGTCAAGATAGGGGCCAGAGGGAAATTTAATCAGCATACTCAGCCCAGCGACGGCAAAATCTGCCAAGGTTGGATAGTCGCCGACTAAGTAAGGGCTTTCCAATAGTAGCAGGGATAGGCTCTCTAGGTCTTGCTGAAGATCCTCTGTCGCCGCTTGTACGGCATCGGGGCCGTATCCGACGCCAAGACCCAGGAGATTCAGCACTTCACCAGGCAGTGCCCCCACGAGAGTCTTGAGAGCATCTGGCGTGTTGCTGGGTAAAATCGAGGTGCGGAAGCTCTGATTTTGGCTGAGTGCCCCAAACAACACCTTACGACTTTTGAGACCGATAGATTCATCTGCCCAGGCTTCAATCAGTAAGCACAGTCCCTTTTGTTTCGGGTCAACGGGGATCAGGGGTCGGTCGGGATATTGCTTGTCGAGGTACTTAGCGATCGCTGTCGAATCAGCAATTACTGTGTTGCCATCCTTCAGGACAGGTACCTGTCGTTGACCAGACATGCGGAACAATTCTACCTGTCCCACTCCTGGCGTTACCTCAATTTTGCGGTAGGGCAGACCTTTATAATCCAGCAGCAGTCGCACTTTTTCGGAGTAGTGGGATAGCTCAAATTGGTACAACTCCAGCATTTTTTATCTCCTTCTATTTTTAAGTAACACTGTTAATCTAACGTTTTTAGCCTACTATTGTTATTATTTGCATCGCTGGAACTAAAAGCAAAAGTTATTGTTTTTGGGCAGTTACACTTATTGAATTACTTATTTTTACTGATAAAAAATCCAACTTGGAAAATTACAATTTTACCAAATTAAAAAATTAGTTCAAATGGCTTTATTTTTATTCTTAATGAAAAATGAGCAAATTGGCTCTATTAAATGCAGCCAAATAACGACGGCTGTAACACAAAATAGACCCAATAAAAATACCCCAGGCTAAGCTGGGGTGCTTTCTAAATGCTAGATGGTAATAAAAGGGAACCCTTAATTAAGCTCTCTGGCGAGTTAACAAGCCCCACAGGAATAGCAGAACCATTGCGCCTAGAACAGCAAAAGCAATACTCGGTACTGTCAACGCTCCGTAGGCTGCGCCTCCCGACGACCCCAGTAAAACTTGGCCTAAATAACCACCAACCAAGGCACCTAAAATACCTAATACCATTGTGGCGAGGATACCGCCGCCTTGATGACCGGGATAAATAGCTTTAGCAATCGCACCTGCAATCAGACCTAAAACAATCCAAGCAATAATTCCCATTTTTTTGCTCCGTTCTTATTAATGTTTTTTGTTGATGTTGTTATCTTTTTGTTGTTATTAGAATAACAAGCTGGCTTAATTGTCCACCTCTATCAGAGGGTATAATCAAAAGGCATAGATAATGAAGCTATTGCTTAAGTTTGTTTATATATAAAGAAGTAGTATTTCCAGTTAATTAACTCGATTGCAATAAATTTTGGCTGACTGAGGGCGGTTGAAGCCAGAAACGGCAATCATGACTCAACTCGCCCAGTGGAGAGGGCGGTGCTAGCCTCAGCAAAGCGGAGAACAAAGCTCTATTTAGTCAGGCACGCGAACTTTTTACTCCCCCCAACAGAAAGTAGGCAGGAGGGAGAAAAGCCGGAATCGCTACGAAATAGAAATAGTTTCTGCCTAGATGAGCGTGGGTAAACGTAGGCGCGATCGCAACAAAATTCTCCTTTTAGTCTGAAGAGCATACCAGCCGCCTTGCAACCTCTAACTCTTAACAAGCCGCCACGAAGAAAGCTAACGCTGACATTCTTAATAAGAAATAAGTTGCACCTTTTCGCCTATTTAGCTACTTAGATTGTTCAATCCCCCTGTGTTGTCCCGGTTTCCCCATCGGTTGGCAGAGGAACTCACACTTTAGGCAGAGGTAAACATATGTAACAAAATGTGAACTTAACTAAGTCTAAGTTTTTAGGGAAACCCTTAGCAATGACCAATCAAAAACGCAACAGTTTGATTAAACAACTGGCTAGCCTGATGGGAGTTATCGGTGCTAGTACCCTTATGGGTCTGCCAGCTGGTGCCCAGGTGAATCCCAACCCTGAAATTCTTCAATCAGACGTTTTCAGCAAGCCGCCCTACAATCGCGATCGCAGCGCTCAGTCAACCCCAAGAACTGTACCATCCCCTACCGCTATCCCTAGCCAAGGCGCTCAGCCGCAGCCATCTTCTACAGAAGGGATGATACAATCCCCCAGCAACAGCACTCAGCCCCCTGCTACAGAAGGGATGATGCAATCCCCCAGCAACAGCACTCAGCCCCCTGCCACAGAAGGGATGATGCCAGCCCCCGGCGAAGGTCCTGACCCGGCTGCTACACAAGGGACGATGCCCTCAAGTAGCAATTTGGTTGCGCTTGCTGCCCAAAATGGTTCATTCAAAATTCTGACTGCTGCTTTGGAAGCCGCAGGTTTGACCGAAACCCTCGAACAACAAGGACCGTTCACGGTTTTTGCACCGACTGATGCAGCATTTGCAGCTTTACCCGAAGGCACTGTCGAAAAGTTACTGCAACCAGAAAATAAAGCGATGCTGGTTCAGATTTTGACCTACCACGTCATTCCCGGCAAAGTGAGTTCTTCCCAGTTGAAATCTGGAGAAGTGACGACAGTTGAAGGCAGCCCAGTCACCGTTAAGGTTGGAAACGATGGCGTGATGGTGGGCAACGCCAATGTCTCTCAGGCTAACATCGAAGCCACTAATGGCATCATTCATGCGATTGACAAGGTGATTATGCCACCGATGCCGACCAAGTAGATGTGAAACAGAGTCATCGTTTGTAACGCTAACGTTTCAAAAGAATAAACACCGTTCCGAGAAAGCTTGGGGCGGTGTTTTTTATCTCTGGCTATGAATAATTTGGTACTGAGGAAATTCAGGATAAATTAGAATACAATCGACACAAACATGGAGCATTTTGCTTCATGGGCGCTGAGGAGTGGGGAAATGGAGCGTTTCAAGGATTTATTTCTGCAAGAAGGAGTCGCCTTAGAAGGTGACAGGAAAAAGGTAAAAAAAAGCCTTTTTTACTTTTTATTTTTTGCGTTTTACTTTTTGCTTCCCGTAACCGATTCGGCTTCCGGTAAGATAGGGTTTGCTTTTTGTCAGCCAGCATCGGCTCAAGCCGCATACGGCAGCTATGTGGGTGTTGGTGCTACCGTGGGGATTAATGATAATGATTTTGGAGAAGGTCGCCAAATCGGTGGGGTGGTTGCTGTACGCTACAAACTCCTGCAAGCTCCCCTTTCCTTAAGGGCACAAGCGTTAATTGGGGCGAGTCCAGCGGTTGTGCCAACGATTTCCTATGATATCCCCCTCAACTGGCAAACAGATGTCTATGTGGGTGCAGGCGTTGCTTTTGGCAGTGGGAATCGGACGCCTTCGCCGGTGGGGGATAAAACCAGTTTTGCGATCCAACCGGGGATTGATTACGTCGTTCCCAACAGCAATGCTGTTCTGTTTGGCAATGCGATTATTGCTTTTGATGCCTACCGCGATGGCGGCGGTACGGCTGTTTCAGTCCAGGGTGGTGTGGGTTTGAGATTTTAGGGATTGCCTGTGACAAGACAGCGGAGTTGGAATCATTTGCGATCGCTCGTTTTAGATTTCTAGATGCCTGCGAATCTGCTGCACGATTACATCTAGCGGCTCGGAAACGTCCACCTGAATGGCATTCTGTGGTTCTTCAAGGGTGTCAAACTGGCTTTGCAGGAGTGTTTTGGTCATAAAGTGGCTTTGACGTGCTTCCAGCCGTTGCGCGATCGCCTCGAAACTCCCTTTGAGATAAACAAGTCGCATCTGTTGGTGATCTCGCCACAGCATCTGACGATAGGATTCTTTTAAGGCAGAACACGCGAGTACCTGATTCTTGCCTTCCTGTAGCCATTGGTCGATGGCGTGTTGCATTGCCTGCAACCACGGCATTCGGTCGGCATCGGTGAGGGGAATGCCACGGCTCATCTTTTCAATATTAGCGCTCGTGTGGAAGCAGTCGGCGTCGCTAAAATTCCAGTTTAGTTCTTGTGCGAGTAGTTGGGCGACCGTTGATTTGCCGCTACCAGATACGCCCATAACGAGAATAATCATCTTTCGTCAATCAGCCGGATTCAGGGATTTTACAGTGCGATCTCGCTCAAAGGGACGATCTACTATGCGATCGCACGACTGCCATCAAATACTGTGTCAAAGTATACGCATCAACTCCTAACTCAGTCTGCTCCTCAGCTGCCAAAATTCCCGCTTGAGCGTGCCACCAAGCCGCACTTTGCACCATCTCTGCGATGGGTAACTCTTGCTGAGATGCCGTTGCGACCAATCCACCCATTAGCCCCGTTAGCACATCTCCACTACCGCCACGGGCTAAAGCGGGAGTGCTTTCGGGAACAATCCATACTGAGCCACCAGGATGGCAGATCGCAGTCCTTGCACCCTTCAGGAGTACCACTGCCCCACTCTGCTGGGATGCTTCCCGAACGGCACTGACCCGATCTTTCGTGGCATCGGGTGCATCTGGAAACAAACGCTTAAACTCACCTGTATGAGGGGTGAGAACAGTGGGTGCTTGTCGTTTAGATAGGGTTGAAATTGTATTGAACTGGGCGAGGATATTCAAGCCATCAGCATCTAAAACAATCGGCAAATCGCTTTCTAATACTTTTTCCACGACTGACGTGGCATCTTTTGTCAAACCGGGACCACAAGCGATCGCATTATACGAACTCAAATCAATTTCTTCTGGCAAAGATGCGATCGCACCTGTCTCGGTTTCTGGACAACCGATAATCAGCGCTTCTGGCAACTGAGCCACCAACAAAAGTTTCAGCGATTCTGGCACCGCAATTGAGAGCATCCCAACACCACTTGCTCTCGCTCCCAAACCGGATAGAATCGCGCCTCCAGCATACTTGCGAGAACCGCAAATCAACAGCAGATGTCCTTGTTTATACTTGTGAGTAACTGCGGGGCGAGGAATCGGAAGATGCGCGATCGCAACTGCCGGTGTCACCCGCTGAATGTTGGGCGTCTCACCTAGTACCGCCGAGATATCCGCCACCGGGATACCAAAATCAATCAGTTCGGCTTTTCCAACAGATTCCAAGGCTCGATCTTGCAGAAATGCTAATTTCCACAAGCCCAAGCAAAACGTGTAAGTTGCACGAACCGCCGTTCCCAGAACTTCCCCAGTATCGGTGTGCAAACCGGAAGGCAAATCGATACTAATGACTGGCTTAGACCACTGATTAAGTTGATGAATCGCAGAAAATATCGGTTCTGCGATCGCTCTTTCCAACCCAAACCCAAACAAACCATCAATAATGAGATCGCATTCTTGTAGCGGCTCAATCTCCTCAACACAGGGAATGCCCAAACTCTCAGCATACTGGGCGTGTTGCGAAGTTAATTCTTTCAGCTTGGCAATCGGACAATAGATAACAACTTCATAACCCTGAAAATGCAACTCGCGGGCGACTACCAACCCATCGCCCCCATTATGACCCGGTCCCACCAAAACGCCTACACGCAGTCCATTTTTCCCTCCCCCCGTTGACGAGGGGAATAAGGGGGGCAAACAAGGATAAAGCGCTTGAACTCGACTAGCAATCAGACCCCCGACCTTTTCCATCAAAGCCGCCACTGGCATTCCAGCCGCAAAGATGCGCCCTTCAATCTCGCGCATCTGCTGGGCAGTCACCACCAGTTGCTGAATCTTTTCCTGCCTTTGTTGCATCTGTGCCAATTTCAGTGCTGATTTCTGTGAGTTCTAAGTTTTATCTTATTCAGCATAAGCACGGGCAAGGTCTTCCCGCCCCTACGCAGGGGCGCGCTATTGACCGAAATAAACAACCCGCGCATCCATACCATTAGACCGAAGAAAGCGACTCCAGCGTTCTGCTTGTGACTGATTCTCAAAAGGGCCGACTGCAACGTGGGGTCCGCGTGGTACCTCTCTTTGAAACACCGCATCTTCGGAGAACCCCAGCCGGATCATGTGGGCAGCAATGTCAGGTAAATACTCCTGACTCCCTGGAATCACAACGAAATAGGTAACTTCCTCCACTTCTTCCCTACGGGTGACTGGACGAGAATCGAAATTCTCTGCATCAGCATCGAAATTCTCCTCAGAATAACCACTGATTTTCGCCCGAATGCCCCATTCTTCCAGCTCCCGAACCCGCTGCTGGGCTTTAAATTCATCAGCAAATACTCCCGCTTGGATAACACCCCCGCCGTACCGCACAAAAGCTTCGGGTTCTATCCTTCGGACTTGCGCTAACAACAGCGGACTATCTCCATTAATAAAAACCCCGTAGAGACGAGAATCCCGACGCACCGGGCGAGGATTCTCATCGGTGCTTCTACTGGGTGTAATTGGCGGCGGTGCCTCAAATTCAATCTCACGCCTGCCCGAAGGATTCGGTGAAATCGAGGGCAAAGTATCTTGAGGAAACGCTGGCGGAGTATTTGGTGATGTAGGTAAGCCAGGAAGCACATCAGGTGGTGTAGGGAGAGGTCTGGCTGCTGCTGGAATCGGGTGTGGAATGAGCAAATATCCACCCCAGAACAAGCACGAGGCAAGGGACAACAGCCAACAGGTTTTTCTTTCTCTGTTGCCATGAGTGAGTAAACGCTGCTGATTGCTCCTCATTTAAAATCAGCTCTCCTCGGCGATCTTCCAGGAATTGTGCGGACAAAATTTGTAGTCAATCTAGCATAATTAGTCATCAGTCCTTCATCATTAGTGATTAAAACGTTGGAATATTGTCAGGTTGGAACGTTCTAACTTGATAACGCCTACAGACAAAGGACTAATCACTCTAGACGAATGACGATTATCAAAGTGTTAGTCTAGAAAAGAAAAAACTGATAATTCAGTCATTCACTTTTTCGTTCTATGAATAAAGTCGTCGTCGGCCTCTCCGGTGGAGTTGATAGTTCCGTCGCAGCTGCTACCCTCCATCATCAAGGATATGAAGTTGTTGGTCTTACCCTCTGGCTAATGAAGGGTAAAGGTCAATGCTGTTCTGAGGGAATGGTCGATGCGGCTTCTCTTTGCGAACAGTTGAGCATTCCCCATCACATTGTTGATAGCCGGGATGTTTTTCAGGAAAATATTGTCGATTACCTAGTTGTCGGATACGAATCGGGGATTACTCCGTTGCCTTGTTCTCAGTGCAATAAGGCGGTGAAATTTGGCCCGATGCTGCGCTATGCCTCTGAAGAGTTGGGGATTGATAAAATTGCCACGGGTCATTATGCGCGGATCGGGTATGACGCAGAAACGGGACGTTATCAGCTGCGTCGGGCTGTAGATTTATCTAAGGATCAGTCGTACTTTTTGTACGATTTGAGCCAAGAAATGCTAGCGGGATCGATGTTTCCGTTGGGAGAACTACACAAGACAGAAACTCGGCGTATCGCCGCAGAATTCGGCTTAAAAACCGCTGATAAGCCGGAAAGTATGGATTTGTGTTTGGTTGAATCCCACGGTTCCATGCAGACGTTTCTAGACAAGTACATTTCTCAGCAAACGGGTGACATTGTTGACCAGTCCGGGAAGGTGTTAGGTCAGCATACGGGTATCCATCACTACACCATTGGACAGCGGAAGGGAATTGGTGTTGCGGCGGCGGAACCGCTGTATGTGGTGGCGTTGGATGCGGTACGGAATCGAGTGATTGTAGGCGATCGCGCTAGCACCCACAAGCCTGAATGCACCGCAGCGCGGTTAAACTGGGTTTCAATTCCCGAACCCACCAGTCCCATCCGCGCCGAAGTGCAAGTCCGCTATCGTTCAAAGGCAGTTCCAGTCAGCGTAATTCCCCTGGAAGATTCGCGCATCAAGCTTGTCTTCGATGAACCTCAGTTCGGGATTACCCCTGGACAAGCTGCGGTTTTGTACGATGGGGATATCGTACTCGGCGGCGGCATTATTGAAAGGTTTGAGTAAATAGTAACGAAGTATAAAAAAGGGGCAAAAGACTTTACTTTTGCCTCTTTTTTTATGAAAATTTTTACTTAATAATTAGCCAATTAAAAAATGAACAAAAATATACAAATGGGCTAGCCGACTCTTTTGGACTTTCTGCTGCCAGCTTTGACGACCTATTTGTGGGCTGCAAAATTTGTAATGATGAAAGTATTTCTTTAGTATTACTACGATAAGTTGACTTACTTGAGTTATTGTAGTTGTTGTTATCTTCAATAAGGGTTGATATGACATTATCAATGGATATAAATACTCAAAAAGAGGAATTTAGTTATGCCTATGTACGTGTAGTTGCTTCAGTAGCAGGGTATGCAGTTGAGTTGAAATCAAGACCAATGGATAATGCTGGAATTGATTTAACTATTGTAGTCCCTGGAGAACTAGAAACTGTATTATTCCCTAAGTTTGATGCCCAAGTAAAATGTACATCGTCTCTAGATGTTTTTCAAAACCCCAAGGTTATTAAATTTACTCTTAAGGTTAAAAATTACAATAAATTAATACATAAAAATCCTTTGGTTCCTCAAATTTTAATTGTTGTTGTAGTTCCTCGTGAGATAAAGGGATGGATCAATATATCAGAAGAGGAAACTTTAATGAAAAAGTGCGGATACTGGATATCGCTCAAAGGTATGCCTCCCACAGAAAATAGTGATAATATTACTGTAGAAATACCACGTATAAATTTGTTTACTCCATCAACGCTTTCATTAATAATGAAAAAAATTTCACGAAGAGAAGAGTTATGAATTTACCTGGGATAAGCATTAATACTTTTGAGTCTATAGAGCCAATATCTGTAGCTAATTATCTTCAAGAAAATGGCTGGCTAGAAGAAGAAAAAATTGATACCAGAGCATCTATATGGACAAAAACAAAAAACAATAAAAAATGCTCAGTTTTATTGCCATTAGATACAGAACTTCCTGATTTTTCTTCACGTATGTATGAAGTATTTAGGACTCTGGAAGTTGTAGAGCAAAGACCTTTATCAGAAATACTTAGTCCTTTAAAAAATGTATCTGGAATAGCTAAAGACAAAAATCGTGAAATCTTAAAAATAAAGTTTAATTTTATATTTGAGCAAGGGAAAAGACAATTTCCTGCAAAAAAAATGGGGATGGTTTTAACATCGTTGCAAGATTTATTCGATGCAGTAGGTCAAGCTGAAACCGGCAAATTTTCAGATACTGGTAAGATTCAAAAAGAAATAGTTGAAAAAACAGAACTTTCAGTATTTGAAACTTTTAAAGGATCTTTTGGTGTAAAACTTGCATTAGCTCCAAATCCAGAACAATTAGAGATTTTTGAAAGTCCTCTTGCTGAAAAAGTAAGCGAAAGCTTTTTAGAATTAATAAAACGAAGTAACAATAGTGATAAAGAAAAGTTAAAAGAATTTTTACTTAGGTTAAAGAGAAGATCTGCTTCTAGATACCGCAAATTTCTGATGTCCCTTATAAGTTCCGAAGCTGATTTGTTCATTGATTGGGGTTCTCAAAATCCAGACAAAGGTGGTCAAGCTAAATTAAGTTTTGATAACACAGTTAATACTGTGGATTTTATCAACAAAATGGAAGCAGAAACCCCCGAAGAATATAAAATTATTGGAGAGTTACTTTCTGCTAGTAAAATAAAAAATAGTATTGAGATTCAGAGTTTTGAGGATAGCAAAAAATATTCAGCTAAGATTTCTGAACAAATCGCAAATAATACGGAGGTTGAATTAACCATAGGAAAATTTTACTCTACCACCATACAAGAAATCACTTCAATAAATCCTGCTACTGGAGAAGAGAAAATTGAATGTACAATTATAGAAATATTACAATATAACGAAACATTGGAAAACCCAGTAGTTATACCCAATTTAAAAAAACGCCGGTAATCAAGAGTTGAAATGTTATTTTTTGGGATTAAAATAAAGCCAATATATAATTATGTAAAAAGAACCTGACTTAGCTTGGCAAGAATCCACGCCTTGCCTGTACTATCTAATGTTTAATCAGCTAAAGAGAGGAGGTTATGGGTAAATTAGAGAGTCGCTCCAGAGGAATTTTCAGTGCAAACTTGAAGAACCTCTCCTTAACTTTCTCTTGAAAGGAGAGGGAACAAGAAAATTTGTAGTTAGAAGTCACTTTGACTTCCCCTTCCCTGGTAGGGAAGCAGGGTATTTTCATACAACCCTTAGAAAATATCGATGCATTGCGACATTTTGTAGGGGTATGGCAATCAAAAAGCCCCTACCGCCAGCCAAAATCAACGTTACAGAACTTTTTTTAATAAATGAAACCACCCTGCCCTACCAAGGAAGGGCAGGGGAGAGGGGGTTAGGTTTTTCACCGCTTAGTTGTATATATTGGTACGATAAATTTTGCAGCTAAAATTAACAATTCGATATGAGTCAGCGTCCAGACGGCATAGCACCTCACGGCGGTCAGCTAATTAATCGCATCGCAACACCAGAACAACGACAAGTATTTCTCGATAAAGCCGACTTTCTGCCCAGAGTGCAACTCGATGAACGAGCAACATCGGATTTAGAGTTGATTGCCATTGGTGGATTTAGTCCGCTGACTGGCTTTATGGAACAGGCAGACTACGATCGCGTAGTGACTGAAATGCGGCTTGCCAATGGTCTACCGTGGGCAATTCCTGTGGCGCTTTCGGTGGATGAGTCGGTTGCGGCGAATCTAAAAGAAGGCAGTTTGGTGCGTCTGGATGACCCGACGGGTAGATTTGTCGGTGTCATGGAACTCACACAAAAATATCGCTATGATAAAACCCGCGAGGCGGTGAATGTTTATCGCACTGAGGATGAAAAACACCCAGGCGTTAAGGTTGTCTACAAGCAAGGAGAAATAAATCTCGCGGGTTCAGTTTGGCTGTTGCAACGCGACTCTCATCCTTTATTTCCTAATTACCAAATCGATCCCGCTCAATCTCGCGCCATGTTCAAAGAAAGGGGATGGAAAACGATTGTCGGCTTCCAGACTCGCAACCCCATTCACCGAGCGCATGAATATATCCAAAAGTGCGCTTTAGAAACCGTAGATGGCTTGTTCTTGCATCCCTTAGTGGGAGTCACCAAAGATGATGACATCTCGGCAGAGATTCGGATGCGCTGCTACGAGATTATGCTGGAACACTACTACCCCCAAGACCGGGTAATTTTGGCAATTAATCCCGCCGCGATGCGCTACGCTGGCCCTAGAGAGGCAATTTTCCATGCTCTGCTTCGCAAGAATTACGGCTGTACGCACTTCATCGTTGGGCGCGATCATGCAGGTGTCGGCGATTATTATGGAACTTACGATGCTCAGCACATTTTTGATGAGTTTGAGCCGGGTGAATTGGGCATCACGCCGATGAAGTTTGAACACGCCTTCTACTGCACGCGCACGCAGACAATGGCGACGACGAAGACCAGTCCCAGCAATCCCTCTGAACGCATTCACTTATCGGGAACGAAGGTGCGAGAAATGCTACGTCGGGGTGAATTGCCACCACCAGAGTTTTCTCGCCCAGAAGTTGCGGCAGAATTGGCAAGGGCGATGCAGGTGCCAGAGGAAGCAAGCAAATTTAAGATTGCAAGTTTCAAATTTGAAATTTGAGAGGGGAGGCAACTTAAATTTGAAAATTTGCCATTCTTTCTATTCTCTAAAGCCTAGCCCCTGATAGGCTGATCGAGTACTGGCTAATGGCTAATGGCTGATATGGGATTGAATCGGCGAAGTTTTCTGCAACGGGCGGGGTTGGCGCTAGCGGCGCTGGGCGTAAGCGAAACGGCCCTATCTCTACTGGGAGATCAAAGCTTTGCGGTGCCTCTGCTAGATCGCTATTATCAGGCGCTGGCACAACCGAGTGGACGGAAGTTGGCGCTACTGGTCGGAATTAATCAGTACCCGCGTGGGACAGAGACGCGATCGCTTCCGTCTCTCCAAGGTTGTGTCACAGATGTAGAACTGCAACGGGAACTTTTGATTCATCGCTTTGGTTTCCACCCTAGCGATATTCTGACGCTGACAGATAGCCAAGCAACGCGGCAGAATATTGAAACTGCTTTTCTGGAGCATCTCACAGAGCAGGCGGCGGCGGGAGATGTTGTCTTGTTCCACTTCAGCGGCTGCGGTAGCCGCGTCAGAATCGGGGCTGAGGAGAATGGACTGAGGACTTTGGGTGCCGATAAATCTTCACTCAGTCCTGAGTCTACCCTTGGGGACGGGGAAAGGGTTGCGGCTGCACAGCTAACGCCTACAGTCTTCAACACTCAAAATAGTTTGGTGCCAGTAGATGGGGTGCTGCTGACGAAAGGGGCACCGGCGAATGATTTGTTGGAAGAGACTCTGCTGTTGCTGTTGCGATCGCTTCCCACAGACCAAGTCACAACGGTACTGGATACCAGCTACACTGACGCCGATACTCTCCTCCAAGGCAACTTGCGGATTCGTTCTGCCCGACAACCGCTAGCAGAGCAAGCGAGTGACGAGGAACTCGCTTTTCAGGAAAAACTCCTGCTGCGTCTCAAATCTTCGCGGGAACAGCTCAATAAGCAGTATAAGCCCGGTCAGATGCCTGGAATCGTGCTGGCAGCGGCTGGTCCCAGTCAACTGGCGGCAGAGGCTCCTTGGGGCGGTTTCAGCGCTGGATTGTTCACCTATGCCCTGACGCAACATCTCTGGCAGGCGACTCCTCCCACTACGGTTCAAGTCAGTTTCAGTCGAGCGGCTGGGATCGTCGAGCAGCTGGCGGGGAAAGAGCAACAACCCCAGTTGAGCGGTCAAAAAAGTAACCAGCCTTCCTTGTTACCCTATCAGCCGGAAATTAGTATCGGTGCGGATGGCGTCGTTACAGCGGTGGAAGAGGGCGGTAAAACGGTACATCTGTGGCTAGCAGGATTACCTGCACCCGTTTTGGAATACTACGGAGTGAATTCTCAGCTGAGTGCTTCCCTACCCATCTCGGAAGCTCAGACTCCAGACAGCAACGTGACAGGTGAAGTTTCATCAGTTCCGACCCAACTGCAACTACACATTCGTTCCAAGGAGGGTCTCACCGCCAAGGCGCGAGTTATCGGCAGCACAGACACTTCTAGCCTCTCTAGCCTCCAAGTGGGGCAACTGGTTCACGAATCCGTCCGGGTGTTGCCCAAAAATATTGGTTTGACAATTGCCTTAGATGCCGGACTGGAGCGAATTGAACGGGTGGATGCTACCAGTGCTTTTGCCAGCGTTCGCTCTGTATCATCCGTGGTAACGGCAGGAGAGCAACCCGCCGATTATTTGTTTGGCAAGGCGCAGACACCCGATTATCAGGGGGGATATGGGTTATTTTCTCTCGGTCGGGATTTGATTCCCAATACCGTTGGGGAATCGGGTGAGGCGGTGAAGGCGGCTGTGAATCGGTTAGTGCCCAAACTGAAAATGTTGCTGACAGCGAAATTATTGCGTCTGACGATCAATGAAGGGTCTTCCCGCTTGGGAGTGAGAGCAACGTTGGAGATGATTTATCCCAACCAAAAGGTGCTGCTAAACCGAGAAACGCTGCGGATGACAGGGGACGCCGTTGTGGATTCTAATTCCAGAAGCGAGTCATCGCGTCTCGACAACTCAAAAATTACTTCTGAGGGAGGCATCCCCGCCATCCCCATCGGTAGCCGCATCCAGTACCGAGTTCAAAATTATAGCGATCGCCCGATCTATTTGATGCTTATCGGCGTTGATAGCGGCGGTGCTGGTGTTGCTCTCTATCCGTTGCAATTTCCCCAAATCGGGGACAGTCCGGATGCGAAACCAACGATCAAAGAGCTGGTCGTCGAGGCGGGTGCTACCCTGATCGTGCCACAACCTTCTGGCTCTTTTGAATTGACGATTCACGGTCCTAGTGGGTTAGAAGAAACTCTTCTAATTTGCTCCTCGGCACCCTTTACCCAGACGATGGCGGCTGTAGCATCAATTCGCGGGTTGAAGGGAGAGGGAGTGGGCGAGTTGTTTAAGCCGCTGAATGTGGCGCAGGCGGTGCTGCAAGACTTGCATCAGGCGAGTACGTTAGGGAAGCGGCATGAAGGGGAAACCGAAGCGATCGCTTCAGTCCCTGCCGAAACGATTGCTATCTCTTCTGACTCCTACGCCCTAGATGTGCGAAGCTGGGCAACACTCAGCTTTATTTATCAGGTGGTTTAAAAGCGATCGCCCTACCTTTACATTTCAGATGTGCCGATGGGTTGGGACTGGGAAGGGGAAATTAGCGTTTTGAGTTTTAGAGACGCGATAAATCGCGTCTGAGTTTTGAGTGAGAAGAGCATTCTTTAATTCAAAATTCAAACCCCTGGCATTGAGCGAAGCCAAGGGTTATCACTCAAAAAGTCTTTACCCATTCCCCATTTCCAATCCTCTGCGACTAATCTGCAAATTAAATGCACATCGGCTGATAGTTTTGGCACGGATTGGGAATACTAAGACTGAAAGCTAACAGGATGAAAAATGAAAATTCCCAATCTGGTTGCGATCGCAAAGCTTGCGCTTCCTGCACTGGCGCTTTCTTCCCTGCTAGTATCTGCCGTTGCTACCACTGCCCAACCCCAGCCTAATTCACCTCCAACCTTGTCGAATCAAGAACGAGAGGAACTAGAACGACTGCGGCAAGAGAAAGAAATACGCGATCGCGTCCAAGCTGAAGTTGATCGCGCTTTTAGTCGCACCACCACGCTGCTCAATACTTTGGTACTTGTTCTGACGCTGTTTCCGATTGCGATCGCTGTTAGTGTAGTTCTGCTTCGTCGCAGTATGACAAATCAAATAATTTCAGATGCTCAAAAGGAACTCGCGCAGCTACAAGAGCAACTTATTAGACAAATAGAAGAGACCGCCAAGGCTAACCTAAAATTAGAACAATCTGCTTTACCGCAAGAAGCTAATCTCTTGAAAACGGATACTTTAAGTCAATTAAATACAATTTTAACCCAAGCTCAGATTATATTAGAAGACTTAAAAGAACAGAAAGAAAGTGTACAACAAGAAATTGCAAAATTTAGGTACGCACAAACTGTTAAAATTCCGACCGTTATAGATAGAGAAATTGAAACCTCTAACTTTGAGCATTCTTGTCACAATCATGAACTACTTTCCGATACCCTATCGGAGCCTGTAGCCCAAACAAACGATGCAGTGTCTGAGCAAAGAGTAACAGAAACAGAATCTGTCAATCAAAATCTTGATTTAAATGCCAATGATTACTTGATTTTAGGCAATTCTTGCTTCTCTGAAGGTCGATATTTAGAGGCAAATCAATCTTACAACTTAGCGGTTAAGATTGAACCAAACTTTTCGGAAGCTCGATATAATAATGCTCGCTGCTATGCAATGCAATACCGCCTCAATCTAGCAGTCGGGAACCTACAATGGGCAATTGATATTGAGCCTAGGTATAAAGATATCGCAAAAAACGACGAGGCTTTCAGCGCAATTCGAGGAGAAGAGATGTTTAGAAAAGTAGTAGATGAGTAGATTTTTCTAATTTCTATTTATAGGTTTATTCATTAAAAATTTAATTTTATAAAAAGATACGCTGCACCTCCATGTGCAAGTTTTTAAAGCGCCTAATTATTGATTATTAATTATCATAAATAAAACTTTAAACTACAGCCATTCGCTATACTCAATCGCTAAAATCAAAAGATGATGACAAAGCGCTATAACCACCAACAAATCGAATCGTTCGCCCAAGGGGTTCTGAACGATGGCTATTGTGTGTTGCCCAATCACTTTTCTCCGGTAACACTTAATTCTTGGCGTGAAGCTTTCACGCCTTTGCTAGAAGATCACATTGTCCGGGAAGGAAAGCTTCGCAATCGCGGTTCAGCCCGCTATTATGTAACCCTTCCTTTCACTGCTCCTTTTGCCGATCCTAGTATTTACGAAGATGACGATATTCTGGCACTTGTAGAGTTGTTAGTAGGCAAAGATGCAGTGATGTGCCAACTAGCAACTGACACACCTTTGCTGGGGTCTGAATATCAAGACGTGCATCGAGATGCGCCGCCACTTTTCCCCGAAGTGGGTACAGAAACGCCGCCATTCCAGTTAGCTGTCAACTTTCCACTCGTAGATATCACTCTGGAAAACGGGCCAATGGAGATTACGCGCAGTACGCACATGATTTCTAAAGAGGAAGGACTGCGCCGCATGGAGTCTGGAGAAGCCAAGTTAGAACCTGTCACAATGCAACTAGGTGATGTAATGATCCGGGATGTGCGGGGTCTGCACAGGGGCACTCCTAACTACACGGAAATACCGCGTCCGATGGTTGTAATTGGCTATAGTCGTCGCTGGATGTTTCGTCCTGAGGTGTCGATTAATATTCCGCGTGCAACCCTAGATACACTCTCCGAACGCGCCCGTCACTTGTTGCGTTTTAATCCGATTGTGGAATCCGTAGACGATAAATCCGAGGTTGAGGTTTATCAATCGTTTGCTTACTAAGTTTAGTTGTGACTGTTCTAAGTTCAAGTAGCGGTCGGTCTTCTTCTGTCGTCAATCAAAACTCTCAGAGGAGCGCTATCTGAATATTACGAGGATTAAAAAACCAGCGTTGGATTCTTAAGATCCAACGCTGGCTGAAAAACCATTTGTTAATGTTCTAGGTTTTTTTGCTTTTCAAATTCTGCTTACCGATAGAAACCACTAAGGAGCTAGCGCGTTACCCCG
This sequence comes from Trichocoleus sp. ST-U2, assembly GCF_039961875.1. NCBI lineage: Bacteria > Bacillati > Cyanobacteriota > Cyanophyceae > Leptolyngbyales > Trichocoleusaceae > Trichocoleus > Trichocoleus sp. ST-U2. The sequence continues at coordinate 54,477 of NZ_JAMPJY010000026.1, forward strand.
CAACAGGCTACCAATCGTTTTGGCAGTAATTTTCATCTGAATCAAGGGATTTGCCGGAACGACTGTTTTGTACAGGTAGCTATCAAAGGTAAGCTTCTGCACGTCTTTGTCGGCGCACATTTCCACAAAGGCTTCGCGAGTGGCATCAGAGCGATAGAAGACGGTTTGCAGAATGTCTAGCACCTTGTAGGTGATGCCGTATTTCTTATCCCAACGCTTCAGGTACAGCTTCAGGTCGGCTTCTGTGGGGATGCGGGTGCCACCGTTGGAAGTTTCGACAATGGTTTCTGCACACATCCGCGCCGACTTAGCGGCAAAGTAAATTCCCTCACCAGAAGACTTCGTAACCGTTCCGGCGGCGTCTCCCACTAGAGCAACGCGACCGACAACGCGGCGGGGTCTAGGATGCTCTGGAATTGGGTGAGCTTCTACTTTGATGATTTCGCCGCCTGCGAGTTTTCTAGCGGCACGCTTGCGGATGCCTGCTTGCAGATTTTTGATGTCGGCTTTGTTCACCTTCATGGTGCCGGTGCCAACGGCGACGTGGTCGTATTTGGGGAATACCCAGGCGTAGAAATCGGTGGAAACATCGTTCCCGACGTACATTTCTGCCAGGTCGTTGTAATAAGCCATTTTGTCTTCTGGCAGGCGAATGCGCTCTTGGAAGGCGATCGCATAATTGTAATCCCCGGCGTCAATTGCCTTCGCAACGCGGGAATTCGCCCCATCTGCCCCAATCACCAGATCGACTTTCAGGGTTTTCATCTCCCCTTCAGCGCTACCGTTCGAGTGATCGGCGTAGTGCAAGGTGTAAGGGTCAGTATTGCCCGTGGGAATATCGAGTTTATAAACAGTGCCGTTAATTAAATTTGCACCCAATTTAGCTGCGCGATCGCGTAGGTATCCATCCAATACCTCGCGGCGACACATACCGATATATTCATGTTCTTTTTCAATGTTGATATCTACCTCAATGTTGGAAGGTGAGATCATCTTCATTTTTCTAACCCGCCGGTCAATAATCTCAGGCGGTAGGTCAAACTCGCTCACCATGCATAGCGGAATTGCCCCGCCACAAGGCTTTGCGTTGTCTAGCTTGCGCTCAAACAGGTAAGTCTCAATTCCAGCTTTTGCTAGCGTTTCGGCAGCAGAGGAACCCGCCGGACCCGATCCCACAACAGCAACCCGTAGTACCAAAGCTATTCTCCCGATTCTCTTACGGCTACAAGGTGAGATGGTATCACGGACTTTTCGGTTGTCCCAGCAGGATCGTGCAGGTTGTGACTGAATTGCAACAGAGCTTAACACATTGAAAACTAAATCGCGGTTCCTGGGGTTGTAGCTACTCCCAATCACTCCAGAGATTTTTGCTCCAACTCTATGAATGCTCCTTCCCTCGATTCTGCAATTCGGCAAATCGCGATCGCTTCTATCGGCGGCTATCAGAGGCACATTTCACCCCGCAAAGGGTTTTCTTGCGCTCATCGATTGCTTTACAAGGGGGAATCTTGCTCGCAGTACGCCAAGCGCATGATTGCACAACAGGGTTTGGTAGCGGCGATCGCCACGGTGCGCCAACGATTCCGAGCTTGTAAAATCGCAAACCAAATTTTGCAAGCCAGGTATAGCAGTCAAGCTGATAGCGATCGCTCCAAGCGCGAACGCAGAAATAGAAACTGGGGCTGCAACTGTGATGATTATGGTGCTGTAGATTGTGTCTCAGGTGTCTCAGAGCTGAGCTGTGAAGCGCTAGATTGTTTCTCTGAAATGGATTTTGCTTCCTTAGATTGTGGAGTCGCAGATTGTGGCTCTGGGATAGATTGTGGAGTCGCAGATTGCGGGAGTTGCGGAGAATAAAACATTCATCCTTCTTTTTGTTACCCCCCGACTTCAACTTAATTTAAGAATGCTGTGGGGGAGAGCAGGCAAAATCTAACTGTTCTCATTTTGCCTGCCAGTTTTGTTGACCCCCAGGTTTCTAGCAAATGTCAATTAATGCAAATAGATTTTAGGTATGGTATATATGTACGTTAATCTCATCGATAAACCGGAGATTTGTCTATCCTGAACTTTGATGGGTCAATGAAAACCCAGATTAGGATAGCTAAAAAAATATTCTTGTCTAGGGGTCGAAAGTAGTGGGCATTGTTGTTGAAAACGTCTCTAAAGAGTTCGGCAGTTTTAAAGCCGTTGACGAAGTCAACTTAGAAATTCAATCAGGCTCCTTGGTCGCGCTTTTAGGACCTTCTGGTTCTGGTAAATCTACACTGCTGCGACTGATCGCCGGTCTGGAAATGCCAGATAGCGGGAAAATCTGGTTGACTGGTCAAGATGCTACTCATCAGAGCGTTCAAGACCGCAACATCGGGTTTGTATTCCAACACTATGCTCTATTTAAACACCTCACCGTCCGCAAAAATATTGCCTTTGGCTTAGAGATTCAAAAAACTCCCAAAGGCAAAGTAAAGGCGCGGGTAGAAGAATTGCTGGAGTTAGTGCAACTAAGCGGACTAGGCGATCGCTACCCTTCCCAACTCTCCGGCGGTCAGCGACAACGAGTTGCCTTAGCCAGAGCGCTAGCAGTTCAACCCCAAGTATTGCTGCTAGATGAACCCTTTGGAGCCTTAGACGCCAAAGTGCGTAAGGATTTGCGGGCTTGGTTGCGACGCCTGCACGATGAAGTCCACGTCACTACCGTGTTCGTCACCCACGACCAAGAAGAAGCGATGGAAGTTTCCGATGAAATTGTAGTGATGAACAAAGGCAGAGTCGAACAAATCGGCACACCCGCTCAGATTTACGATCGCCCAACGACACCGTTTGTCATGAGTTTCATTGGCCCGGTGAATGTGTTGCCCAGCACTTCCCGCATTTTCGAGGCAAACGGGTTTGATTCGACCCAAGCTGAGATATTCCTGCGTCCCCATGATGTCGTCGTAGAGACGAATCCCAACGGCAGCTCCGTACCCGCACGAGTGAACCGCTTGATTCATCTCGGCTGGGAAATTCAGGCAGAATTAATCTTAGACGATGGTCAGGTCGTCATGGCTCATATCACGCGAGAGCGGTTCGATGAGTTAAATTTGGAGCCGCAACAGCGAGTATTCGTCAAACCAAAGGATGCGAAATCTTTCCCGCTGTATTTTTCGATCTAGCACTTCAGGCGTCAACACTCAGCTTTCAGCTTAATCGGCTTTAATTAGATATCTAAGTCGATTTGAAAGAGCGCATAGTTAAGTTATGAAGTGGGGACGCCTGTCTATTCATCGGTGGCGGTTCATCGGACAATTCTTTTGTCTATTCTGTCTTTGTTGTTTTTTAGCCATCAGCTGTGGGAAGCGACCGGCGTCTGATTCTGCGACTTCTCCTAGTCCTGGTGGTGCCAATTCCGGTCGGATTACCATCGGCACCACCCAGAAGCCACGGACGATGGACCCGGCAGATAATTACGAGCTAGCAGCCGTCTACTTGCTCTATAACCTGAGCGATCGCCTGTATACCTACGAATTGGGAAGCACCCAACTCAAGCCGCAACTGGCGACGGCAATGCCGAAAGTGAGTCCAGACGGGTTAACTTACACCATTCCTGTGCGTCAGGGCGTCGTCTTCCACGATGGCACTCCTTTTAACGCCAAAGCGATGGAATTTTCCCTGCAACGCTTTATCGAAAATAAAGGAAAGCCGTCATTTCTTCTCGGCGATGCGGTGGACTCAGTGAAGGCAACTGGCGACTATGAGTTAACGATTAAGCTGAAAAAGCCGTTTGCTGCTTTTCCCGCCCTGCTGGCATTTTCCGGTGCCGCTGCGGTTTCACCGAAAGCTTATGAAATTGGCGCTGGAAAGTTCAAGCCAAACACATTTGTGGGTACTGGCCCTTACAAGTTGGCTCAGTTTAGCAGTGAGTCGCAGCGATTGGATGTTTTTGACCAATACTGGGGCGAGAAACCAGTAAATAAAGGAATTGACGTGCAAGTGCTGAGTAATTCAGCCAACTTGTTTAACGCATTTCGCACGGGAGGCGTGGATGTCGCCTACCTATCCCTCGATCCCGACCAAATTGCCAGCTTGAAAGATGGGGCGACCAAAGGGAGCTGGCAAGCGATCGAGTCTCAGGGGAGTGCTGCTAGCTTTCTGGTGCTGAACACCAAGAGTAAGCCGCTAGATAACCCAGTCGTGCGCGGTGCGATCGCATCCATCGTCAACCGACCTTTGGTGAATGAGCGATCGCTCAAAAATCAAGCTGAACCTCTCTACAGCATGGTGCCCACTACCTTTGATGTCTACAAGCCAGTATTTAAAGACCAATACGGGGACGGCAATACCGAAAAAGCAAAACAACTGTTGCAGCAAGCGGGATACTCTCCTACCAATCCCTTGAAACTGCAAATTTGGTATCCTTCTAGTTCACCGACTCGCCGACTCGCTGCTAGTACCCTCAAAGCAGTGGCAGATCAACAGCTAGGAGGAATGCTGCAATTTGAAGTCAACACCGTAGACTCTGCTACCTTCTTTAAAAGCGTCTCCCAAGGTCTTTATCAGACCGTCTTACTGGATTGGTATCCAGACTTTCTCGACCCTGACAACTATGTTCAGCCATTTCTGGAGTGTCCGAAAGGATCGGCGGCAAACGGCTGTGAAGACGGCGCAAGCCAGAATCAGGGTTCCTTTTATTACAGCGATCGCATGAACCAGCTGATTGCCCAAGAACGAAAAGAGCAAAACCCCGAAGCCCGCAAGAAGATTTTTGCGGATATTCAAGACCTACTGGCGAAAGACGTACCTTACGTTCCACTCTGGCAAAGTAAAGACTTCGCCTTTACCCAAAAAGGCGTCAGCGGTCTCCGCATCAACCCCACCCAGGATTTCGCCTTCTGGACAATTAAAAAGTAGCGATCGCTTAGTTTTACAATTCCCTTTTAAACGCAGAGGAACACAAAGGGAAGCGCTTTTGTTACGCAGAGGTCTAACTCTGCGTTAGCCAAGCGGCGCGACAGCGCTACCTTTGCGTAAACCTCTGCGAACCTTTGTGTTAAAACAGTAATGTCACGCTCCAAAGCCCTACAGTCTTACATTTTCGTCCGCCTTCTCCTAGCACCCTTGATGCTATGGATCATCATCACCCTAGTGTTTTTGCTCCTCCGTGCCACCCCAGGCGACCCGGTGGATGCAGTTTTAGGCGGTCGCGCCCCAGAAAGCGTCAAAGAGCAATATCGTCAACAGTTGGGGCTATCAGATCCCTTGCCGTTGCAATATATTCGCTATCTGGGTTCTTTACTCAGTTTGAACTTGGGGACTTCGCTGACCAGTCAGGGTCAAGATGTTTGGGGTGAGATTCAGAAATACTTTCCCGCGACAGTAGAATTGGCAGTATTTAGTATGGCGATCGCTTTCCTGGTCGGCGTCGGCGTTGGTATCCTTTCCGCCACCCGTCCCGGCACGGCTTTAGATGCTAGCGGTCGTTTGTTTGGCATCATCACCTACTCGCTCCCGATATTCTGGGTAGGGATGATTCTACAGTTGATTTTCTCCGTTCAGCTAGGCTGGTTTCCCTTAGGATCGCGCTTTCCCCTAACTACAGCACCCCCGCCACTCATCACGGGTCTTTATACGATTGATAGTCTCCTCAGCGGTAACTTTGAGCATTTTTTCACCGCATTGCATTATCTCGCCCTCCCCAGCTTGACCCTCGGAATCCTCCTCAGCGGAATTTTCGAGCGGATTGTACGGGTGAACTTGAAGCAAACGCTTAAAGCGGATTATGTAGAAGCTGCTAGAGCTAGAGGTATTCCAGAATCGCGGATTCTCTTTGCCCATGCCCTAAAAAATGCCATGATTCCAGTGATTACCGTCCTGGGGCTGACTTTAGCCGCATTGCTTGGCGGCGCAGTTTTAACAGAAGTTACCTTCTCTTGGCCTGGTTTAGGAAATCGACTTTATGAAGCAATTTCTTTACGAGATTACCCTACCGTGCAGGGAATCATGGTATTTTTTGCGTCAATTGTAGTCGTCGCTAGCATTTTGATTGATATCATCAATGCTTACATTGACCCTCGAATTCGTTACTAAAACCGGCAACTAAGACAACAAGAATGGCTAAATTAATTGCTTTGGGTTGATAGGGGGAAATTAATTCAGCCATCTTGATTGGCTGCTGCCCTTGTTGCCAAAAGCTCAGCACTATTAGGAACTTTATGGTGCCTCAGATACGGTATTGAGCGAGCGACAACCTTCACTTGTTGAAACGATTAGGTGAAGTATGGTGACGCAGAAGTGATGGAAGTGGTTGAAAACCCGGTTTCTTAAGAAACCGGGTTTCTGATATGCAGCCTCATTTTAGGTTGATTAACGGACAGTAACGGTGTTTGAGAAGGTGGGAACTCCGCGATCGCACTGAGAGCCAAATGCCAGTTAATGAGATATCCAGCAAATTTCCCGATGAAGTAGGGAAAGGAAGCAGCCAATAATCTATTTAGATTTCCGGCTGCATAATGCGTAGAATTCGGCTGCTTGCTTTAGCTACCATCAGCTTTGTTGCGACTCTAGTAGGCTCCTTCTTTGACCCGGTAACATTGCTGCACCGCCTTCTCTCAATAGCGCTAAGCACTGTTTTTACCCTGAATTTGGGTATTAGCAGTCCCAATGCCGATTCTGCCTCTGTTGCCGTTGCTGCTCACCCACCTGCCATTCAAACTGCTGTATTTAAGGATACGCTGAATCAATTTGCTTCTGAGTCTCAACCACAGCAAACCCTCGCAAGCCAACCCAGCATTGAGAAGGTTGCTCTGACAAATTACTGTGGTTCTGGCACCATCACTAAACCCACTAGCGGAATCGATACAGACACGAGAGTTTATTCTGTTTTCTATGACTTCAGCCGAGGTCAAGAGTCAGTGAATTCTGCCGCTTGTGGTAGGGAGTATTGGATTCCAACCGAGCAAAACAATCCTTACTACGGGCTTGTATTTGTTTATTGGGTGGATGGATACAAAAATCGCGTTTCTGCCACTCGTTATGTGGAAACGAACAACGGGAAACTCATTGTTTGGGATGGTAATCCAGTCAATCCTCTACTGAGAAGAATCCTGACGCGGCAAGATGGAAACCAAGCCCTTTCTCATGCGATCGCGCGGATTCTGAATTGGAGGCAGCTAAGGCGCATTCAGACTGCCTCTATCCCCCAAACCCTTATAAATAACCAGAACCAAGCTTCTACAGCAGCCCAAACCGCCTCTACTCCTGCCTCCCCAAACCCTCAAACCAGCAAAACAGCAGCTCAAAACTATTGTGGCTCTGGGATGCTAACTCAACCCGGTAAAGGAGTTGATAAGGATGGTCGCCTTTACTATGTTTTCCATCACTTCAATCGAGTTCCAGACAAAGTGAATCCTGCCGCCTGCGGTCGGGAGTATTGGATTCCAGTTGAACGCAGTAATCCTAACTACGGTCTTGTATTTGCTTATTTGGTGGATGGGCAAAAAAATCGCGTTTCTTCAATCCGTTATGTGGAAACCCGCAAACGGCAGCTGATCGTTTGGAATGGGAATGCAAACTCTCAACTCCGGAGAACCACGAGGCAGCGAAACGGAACCCAAGTGATTTTTCAAAACTGGTTCCGGATGGTTCTGAGTCAGAAAAAGCTGATGGGTCAAGGTCAGGCCCTCTATACTCCTCCGACAACTGCTCAGACACCCGCAACTCCTCCCCTAACCCCCGCAACTCCTCAACCCGTACCCAACACTCCCCAAACCAGTAATCCATTGCTAATTGGTTTTGGTGGCGACACTAGCAACGTAGAAGGAACTTGGATGCACAGCCTTGACGTTGCCAAAGAAGTCGGTTTACCCAAACCGAAAGCTGCATCGCTTGGGGTGGAGGTGGGATGGCAACCCATTTGGTTTGGTTGTGTGGCTGGTCAGAAAACTTGCGCGACGACAGACCGAATGTTTAAAGAAGGGGTTGTCCCCGTCTTTATCGTTAACTTGATTACCCACGATGTCCAAAGTAAAAAAACTTGGGCTGAAATTGAAGCCAGAAAGAGTTGGTACTTCTCGGAGTTAGATCGCCTCGCGAAAGATGTACTCTCTAAGACCCAAGGGACGGTATATGTATCGCTGGAACCGGAGCATAATCTGGTAGGAACGCTCCGCGATCCCGTCAATGCGAATTATGGGTGGGATGCCAGTATTCCGCAGAAGTTCGGGCTGTTAATGGCTGAAGCTGCCCAAAGATTACGTACCTCAGCGAGTTCGGTTCCGGGACTGAATTTGAAAGTGGGTTTGGCTTTCGGTGACTTCAATGCCTCCCCCACGGGTCTGCAAAACTATTTACCTGATTTGAAGGCGGCTGCACCGGGAGTCGATTTCTTTGGGTTTCAAGTAACCCAAGGCCCCTGGCGGAATGACGGAAACGGATGCCAACGCTTAACCCCCGATCAAGCGAAGCTTTATGATATGCCCGACCGAGTAATTGCGATCGCCCAATTCATTCAAACACAACTGCAAAAGCCGTCTCTGATCGATTACTTTTTCCTGATGGCTGATGCTGGCACCGATTGGGACGAGGGAGGCGCGAAAGTTTACCAGGAATTACAACAGCGCTCCTTAGAACTGCAAAACGCTGGATTGATTGGCTTGTTGCACTTTACCCTCATTGATACGCCACAATCTGCTCCAAACTCGTACTGGTGTGACGGTGAGAAAAATCGGGGTATTATCAAGCCCGCAGCCCAACTTTCTAATTTCAGTTACAAGCGCCCTCTTCAGCTAAAAAAGATGGGCAAGGCACTGGGAGATTGGATTGACGCTCAAAGCTAAACGAGTGCATTTCGCCCAGTCACGATCCTTTCTGGTGGGGCAGATAGAATGCTCTGCGTGTTTGTGCGATCGCCAACTCTCTTGATAATCCAAGGTTTTCTTTAGAAAGAATTTAGAATCCTTGCGTATAATCTGTACAGGAATCTTTGGATTCCGATAAAGGTTCTTATAGAAACTTTAAAATACTGTAGCAATAATTTAGTAGTGATGCCCCGGATACTCGTCATCGACGACGACGCTGCGATCGCAGAATTAGTTACCATCAATCTGGAAATGGCTGGATACGATGTCAGCCAAGCACCAGATGGCATTAAAGGTCAGGCACTGGCTTTGCAACTGCAACCAGACCTCATTATGCTTGACCTAATGCTGCCCAATGTGGACGGTTTCACCGTCTGCCAGCGGTTGCGGCGGGATGAACGCACTGCCGATATTCCGGTGTTAATGTTGACAGCACTGGGTCAGACTCAAGATAAGGTAGAAGGCTTTAATGCCGGAGCCGATGATTACCTGACCAAGCCGTTTGAACTCGAAGAAATGCTGGCACGGGTCAGAGCCTTGCTGCGACGAACAGACCGTATTCCCCAAGCCGCCAAACACTCGGAAATCTTGCACTATGGCTCTTTAACCTTAGTCCCAGAACGCTTTGAGGCTATTTGGTTCAATCAGACAGTGAAGTTAACGCATCTGGAGTTTGAATTACTGCACTGCTTACTCCAGCGTCATGGTCAAACCGTTTCTCCTAGTGAAATCCTGCGGGAAGTTTGGGGCTACGATCCCGACGATGACATTGAAACGATTCGGGTGCATATTCGGCACTTGAGAACGAAGCTAGAACCCGATCCCCGCCACCCGCGCTATATTAAGACCGTCTATGGTGCGGGCTACTGTCTGGAGTTGCCGACTGAAGAGCAAGTTAGCACAGACGCAAGCTGATTGATTGTTGATTTGCCTGTGTTGTGTTCATCAAGATGTGTTCATCAACAGCCCTTTCTTCCTAGGTGGGGAAGGTCTGCTTGAAGAAAATGGAACGGTTCTAAGCTTCCCGGAGAAAGCAAAAAAACCGACCTTGGCAAGCAGGGAGTGCCAAGCATAAGGGAGTGTTAAGCCACCCGATGGGGCTGTATAGATAGAGGAATTGGGCAATGCGCCCCTAAAAGAGATTCCTCTTCTACCTTCTGGATCGGAATTTCGATAATAAACTCTGTTCCCTTTCCCGGTGTTGACACGCACTCGAGTTGACCCCCGTGACGTTCAACTACAACTTGGTAGCTAATGGACAAGCCCAAGCCAGTCCCTTTTCCCACGGCTTTCGTCGTAAAGAAGGGGTCAAAAATTTGTTTCTGAATTGCTTCGGGAATGCCAGGGCCATTATCCGCAATCCTGATGACAACAGAGGCAGGATTGGGACTTAGGGATGTAGGGCTTTGCCCTTCTCGAAGGGTGGGATGAGGATTGGCATTGAATTCATCCTTTATCCTGATTCCTTCATCCTTCAAAGAGGTGCGAATGGTAATCTGGCTGGGGTTGGCTTTGAGATCCTCCGGCGTCAGCGATGCTCCTCCTGCGGAGACTTGCTGGGCATTGTATTCTTCTAAAGCATCAATTGCATTACTGAGGAGATTCATAAACACTTGGTTGAGTTGCCCAGCGTAACAATCTACTTTGGGCAAATCGCCGTATTCTTTAATAATCTGAATTTTGGGATGGGAGCTGTCTTCTTTCAACCGATGCTGCAAAATCAACAGCGTGTTATCTATGCCCTCATGAATATCAACCGCCTTCTTCTGGGATTCATCCAGGCGGGAGAAATTCCGCAGCGACAAGACCAAATCGCGGATGCGGTCGGCTCCCATTTTCATGGAAGTCAGTAGTTTGGGAAAATCTTCCACCAAGAAATCTAAATCGATATCCTGATTTGCAACTTGAATTTCGGTAGGGGGTTTGGGAAAGTGCTTTTGATAGAGATTTAACAGGTTCAGCAGGTCATGAGCATACTGATTCGCATGGTCGAGATTGCCGTAGATGAAGGAGACTGGATTATTAATTTCATGGGCAACACCTGCAACCAACTGCCCTAAACTGGACATCTTTTCGCTCTGAATTAGCTGAGATTGGGTTTGTCCCAATTCTCCCAAGGTTCGTTTTAGTTGGGTTGTTTGTTCTTTTAGCTGGGCTTCTGATTTCAGCCAAGCGATTTCTGCCTGTTTGCGTTCGACCAGTTCGGCGTTTAGCTGTTGGAAGAGAACGGATTGCTTAATTGCGATCGCTAGCTGCACGCTCAGCTGTTTGAGCAATTCTACTTCTGATTCTTGCCATTTTCGGGGTTCTCGACAGTGATGGGCAATCAGCAACCCCCATAAATTTTCCCCTTGCAGAATCGGAACTACCAAGTTAGCTCTCACCTGAAACTGGGCAAGTAAATCAATATGGCATTGTTGGATACCAGCAGTATAGATATTGTCAATCGCTCGAACCCGACCTTGCTGGTATGGCGAGACATAGCTTTTCCCAAAGCAAGGATCTTGGATGCTGGTTCCTAAAATAGGCGTCCAATCCTCACCGACCGACTCTACAACCACAACTCCGTTCCGATCTAGATCGAAGCGGTAAATGAGTACCCGGTCAGTAGAGAGAAAATGGCGCACTTCTGCCACAGTTGTATTGAGAACTTCTTCTAAATCTAGAGACTGACGGATGCGCTTAGCGATCGCTCCGACCAGCCGTTCTCTCAAAAATTGCTGTCGCGATGCTTCCTCTGCTTGCTTGCGTTCGGTAATATCCATCACCGTTCCCATCATCCGCACGCACTTCCCCGTGTTGTCGCGCACAACGGCACCCCGTGACGCCACCCAGCCAATTCCATCAGGACGAATGACGCGATACTCCATCTTTAAGTCTTTCCCGACTTCTACGATGCTCGCAATCTCAAGTCCCACGCGGTAGCAATCTTCAGGATGAATGCATTGGAGATAAGCCTCGTAGGTGCCAGTAAAGGAACCAGGAGCCAGACCAAAAATCCCTTCCACCTCTTCAGACCAAGTCACCCGATTGGTTCCCAGATCCCAGTCCCAAACCCCCATACTTGCCGCACCCAGAGCCAGCCGCAGCCGCGTTTCCCCTTCGCACTGCGCCTCTTGGGCGGCTTTACGCTCGGTAATATCCGTCTGGACGCCGATAAATTGCGTCACCCGACCCTCTTCGTCATATACCGGCGAAATACTCAGGTCATTCCAGAAAGGTGTTCCATCCTTGCGATAGTTTTTGAGAACCACCTGGCATTCCTTCCCTGTTTGCAAGGCTTGACGAATTTGCTCAATTGCGGCTGGATCGGTATCATTTCCTTGCAAAAATCGGCAGTTTCGTCCTAAGACTTCGGCGGTCGAATACCCGGTTATTTTTTCAAAGGCGGGATTGCAATAGATAATTGGATTATTTGGTAGACTGGCGTCGCTAATGACGATGCCACAGCTGGTTGCTGCCATCGCTCGGTCATACAGCCTTAATGTCCCCTTGTCCCCTTGGTGCCCCGTGAGGTCTTGGAACTCCCCACATCTAGCTTGCTGGCTTGCCATCAGAATTTAAGAACCGAACGTTAACAGCCTTTCTTCAAGATAAATCAATATTAAAAATAACTTAAATATTCCCGAAGATAGATCCCCCGCTTTTCTATCATAAATAAAGCATTTTTGCCAAGATAATCTCTAAAATTAAGCCTCATCAAAACAAAGCAAAATCGGGAATTTCCCAGAATCGAGAAATTGCCACAAAAGCCTAGCAGTCGGTAAAAAAATTACAGCCAGTATTAATTTTTAAAGGAAGAATACAAAGTGATTCGCTCCAAGACGTAGCCTTCCAATTTAGAGGCTCGATGGGCTGCCGTATGTTGTGCCAAAGCGCGAGTCCAAGCGCGATCGCCGATTGCAATTCTCTCAGCTTCCGGAGTTTCTTGAAGATCCTGTAAAGTATCGGCAGGCGACTCGGCAATCAGAATTTCTTTACCCATTTCAAAAATTGTTTCCAACCCCTACCAATAATCACTAATCATTGGAGTTCCACATGCAGATGCTTCAAATAAACGCACGCTGGGAGAATAACCCGCTTGAACCATATCAGTCCGTGTAATATTAAGAGTGAACAGTTGGAAAGGGTAAAACTAGCGGTGTCGAGCAGGTGGCAAATGCTCGATTTGCTCAACATTTTTGGGCAAGTTAATATTATTCGGATACTGTGGCCCTGCCACCACAAAGCGACCTTCTTGCTACTGATGAGCTGGAAGCAACAGATTGTCCAGGCTAGGCTGTCAGTCGCCCCGTGTAAGTTTCCCTATCGTCAAGATGCCAAAATTGAGGAAACTGTTCCTGATATCGCAATCCTAAATGATTTGTGAAGGCGAGTTCGCCGACTTCTTACGGAAGTCGGGATCTGAACCCCTGGAATCTCACAAGGAGTGCTATAGAACCTTACAAATTGATGAAATTCGGGTTTTAGGAAGGAATGATGTCAGTAGTTAAAGGAAGTTTTAATAAAAATTTTCAAAGCATTTGAAAGATTTCTTTGGCAGCGCGATCGCAAACTCCCACTTTTCCCAAGGAGGAGCGCATTTCTTGATAATCTGCAACAGTTTGCTGGCGACGTTCGGGATTGAGTAAGAGTTCTAAAGCTTCTTGGACAATGTTTTCTGGCGTAGCTTGATCTTGCAGCAATTCTGGCACAATCGACCGCATCATTACCAAGTTGGCTGGCGACATGAAGGGAATCGAGAATTTTAGAATATTACGGGCAATCCAATAGGTAAAGCGACTAACGCGGTAGAGAACCACCTGCGGCACGTTTAAAAGGGCAAGTTCCAGATTTACAGTCCCCGACTTAGCGATCGCTAAATCAGCCGCCGCCAGAACTTCCTGACTTTTACCAGAAACCAGAGTTGCATTTAAACCATAACGTCCAATCGCCGCTTCAATTTGGAGCCGATAAGCTTCCAGAGACAAAGGAATCCAGAAATGAACTTGAGGCAGTTTGTTTTGGATCGCTTTCGCCGCCTCAAACATAACCGGCATGAGATACTTGAGTTCTTGAGGACGAGAGGCAGGGAGAAGCGCGATCGCAATTTGTTCTGGCTCTATCTCTAAGATTCTTCGTGCCGCTTCTCGGCTGGGAGCCTTTTGCATCCGATCCACCAAGGGATGCCCGACCCAGGCAGCCGATGCCCCCCGTTTTTGGAAATATTGCGCTTCCTCTGGGAAAATCGCCAACACTTGGTCGCTAATCTCGATGATTCGAGTGGTGTCGCGCTTAAAGGGCGACCAAACCCATACCTGCGGCGTGATGTAGTACGCGACTGGCACCTGCGGCATCTGTCGCTGAAGATAAGTGCCAACGCCAATATTTGGGCCTAAGTAGTCAATTAGCACCACCAGATCGGGTGGGTTCTCTCGGAGGTACTGTTTGGCTCGACGCTGGACTTGTAAGGTCGGTAACACATAAGGGAGAGATTCAAAAAGCCCCACCGAACCAATCCCGCTGGTATTGCTCAAGAGAGTCGCACCCGCCGCCGCCATGCGATCGCCCCCCAAGGCAACGATCTCTAATTCCAAGCCAGTTGCCTGTGCTTGTCGATAAAGTGCCTCAATCAGTAGCGCCCCTTGCAGATCCCCTGAAACTTCACCAGTGCTGATAAATATACGCATTAATTTGGTAATCAGTAATGGGTAATCGAGTTTTGAGTTTTGAGTTGAGTTTTGAATGAAACAAATTACTTTGAACTCAAAACTCAGACGCGGTTTAGGGCGTCTCTACAACTTGTTTCCCAATTACTCTTCATCCTTATTCTTCGTTCTTTTCCCTGGAATCGGACCGCGCCGCCCTGGCGCTTGAGAAAGTTGCAGGAACCGGCGCAGGTGTTGCAAGTATTCGTTATCTGGGAGCAGATCCAGTTGTTCTAGGGATTGATTCAGGGGTAATCCAGAACGATAGAGAATCCGAAAAGCTTTTTTGAGAATTCCCAACTCAGCGGCAGATAAACCAGCGCGTTTAAGTCCCACCAAGTTGAGACTGCGTACCCGCGATGGATTTCCCTCTACGAGCAGATAAGGAGGCACATCGCGGTCAATGCGACTCATCCCACCCACCATTGCGCCTCGCCCGATGTGGACAAATTGATGAATCCCTAGGACGCCACCAATCACCGCCCGCGAATCAATCTGGACGTGCCCAGCGAGCGACACCGCATTGGAAATAATCACTTTATCTGCGATCGCGCAATTATGAGCAACGTGGACATAAGCCATCAACAAGTTGCCATTGCCAATTACCGTCGCTTCACCCTCGCCAGTTGCCCGGTTAATTGTGACATACTCTCGAATTCGATTGCCATCACCAATTTTTACCCAGGTTTTAGCCCCATCATACTTGAGGTCTTGGGGTTCTAAGCCAATCGCTGCCCCCGGAAAAATGTGATTTTGTGCACCAATTTCCGTTGGTCCCTCGATTACAACATGAGCGCCAATCGTGGTTTCAGCACCAATTTTTACTTGTTCTCCAATCACCGCATAAGGCCCAACTTGCACGCTGGGGTGTAGTTGAGCATCAGGGTGAATTATCGCGGTGGGATGAATCATATACAGGACTGTTAGCGCTCTTCGGCGCGATCGCGCGGACTGTTAGCGAAGCACGGACTGAGTAAACAAAAGTGACAAGTCACAAATCAAAACTGAGGAATGAGGAATAAAGTTAGCGTTAGGAGTTATGAGTCAGAATTTAACCATCAGCTTCTTCAACTAATGTGCCATCAAACTTCTTTTCTCAAACCTGTTTTTTAGCCTGCGAATAGAGTAGCGCTAAGCGAACACTCCTCAGTCCTCATGACTGTTTTAGTCAACGATGGAAAACATCAGTTCGCCTTCTGTAGCCAATTGACCATCGACTTCGGCACGGGCGTGCATCTTTCCAAAACGACGCCGTTTGACACACAGCAGTTCCACGGTCATGACTAGCTGATCTCCCGGTACTACGGGACGACGGAAGCGGACTTTATCAATGCCAGCAAACATAAATAAGCCGCTTTCAATATCTGGGAGTTGGGTCAATACGATCCCGCCCACTTGAGCCATTGCTTCCACAATTAATACCCCAGGCATAATCGGACGACCGGGGAAATGCCCTTGAAAATGGGGTTCGTTAAAGGTGACATTTTTGATGCCCACAGCCCTTTCTCCGGGCACGTACTCGATAATCCGATCCACCAATGCAAAAGGATACCGATGGGGCAGCAATTTTTGAATGTCTTCGATCGTCAGGATGGTTTTGGCAGCAGACTGGCTGTTTTGTGCTGTTTCTTCCCCGACATTCTTGGCTTGGGGCGTCGCAGTCTCAGCATCGGGTGTATTGACTTCAATCAGTGTGGACATGGGCTGTATGACAGGGATTAGAGGCTAGGGGCTAGAGTTGCGATCGCGCAGCCACTTTACACAGGCTCACTCAGTGCCACTCACAAAAGGGAGTAACTGCTGGGTGAGTTGAATATGCAGGTGATGGCTGGCTTTGTAGGCGAGGATATGAGCTTGCGGGAAATATCCCAGTAAACTTAAATCCCCTACTAAATCTAAAAGTTTATGACGCACTGGCTCATTTGAAAATCTTAAGGGAGGATTAAGCCATTCTTGTGAATCGCAAACCAGGGCGTTTTCTAGACTTCCGCCTTTGATTAAACCTGCGGCTTGTAACTGCTCAATTTGGTGCGCCAGACCAAACGTGCGGGCGGGTGCGATCACTTCGGCAAAATTTTCTCGCCCCGGCGTCCAGCTGTGCCACTGGTTGCCAATCGCCGCCGAGTCAAAGTCAATTCCGTAGGAAAAGCGCAACTCTGGCGCTGGTAGGGCGGCGACAAAAGCATCGCCTTGATAGACCCATACCGGCTTTTCTAGCTTAAAAGTGGAATCGGGAATGAATTCATCGTTACCGACAATCCCTGCTTGCGCGATCGCTTCCGCCCAAATCAGCGCTGAGCCATCCAGCAGGGGCACTTCCGGACCATCAATCTCAATTCGAGCGTTATCGACACCGCTGCCTGCTAAAGCGGCTAGCAGGTGTTCCACAGTCCGAACCCGCGCCTCTCCACTGCTAGCAAGTTCGGTGGAGAGGGTTGTCTGACTGACTGCTTCCACCCGCGCTGGAATCACGGGTGCCCCAGCCAGGTCAACTCTCACAAAGTAACGTCCCTCTCCAGCCGCCGCTGGTAGCACTCGGACATGGGTAGGGACGCCGCTATGTAGACCGACGCCAGATTGTTCAAAAGATCCTTTTAGCGTGTGTTGTTTCATAATTAAAAATTAAAAATTAAAAACTAAAAATTGAAGAAATTCTCCTAATTTTTAATTTTTAATTTTACATTTTTAATTTTTAGAATCTCTCCCCAATTCCAAAGTGGAGGCGGCTGTCCCCTTCGTTATTAAAACCATAGTCGATACGAATCGGGCCGAGGGGAGATTGCACGCGGACGCCAAGACCATAACCAAAGCCGCTTCCGGGCTTACCCCGCACCCCAGCCGGATCTCCGGGCACGGTGCTACCAGTCCCGAAATCGGTTGCGGCATCGACAAACAAAGCACCACCCACAATCGAGAAAATCGGGAAGCGATACTCTGCGGTCGCTTGGATAAAGCTGCGACCGCTGCCGACATCTCCTTCCTCAAAACCCCGCACCGAGTTACTACCGCCTAGAGAGAAAGCTTCATAGGGAGGTAAATCGCCGAGGACGGTTCCGGCTTGAACGTTGAAGGCGAGCGCTTGTGGCCCTGGGGAGAAGTTCGTATATCTGACAGGAAGATAGTAGCTATAGCTACCGCGCAGACGGTTAAACAGAATCCCTCCCACACCTACGGGGAGAGACTGTTCAACGCCTAGGCGCAGTAGAGATCCAGAGGTCGGAATTACGGCGCTGTTCCGGCGATCGCGCACAACCCCAAATTGCAGGGTCAACAAGTCGTCTTTCCCTTCCCCACTAAAGCTCAGGTCGTTGCCTAGCTCATCCTTCGGGCTAATGTCGCCGTCGGAATTTCGGATCGAAACCCGTTGATACTGCAAGCCCAGACTCGCTCTCCATTCCGGATCTGCAAAAACATCTCGGGAAAGCGGACGGGTAAAGGTGACGCCACCCCCCAATCGCAGGACGCGGGGTCTGTCTCCATCGGGTAATTCCACCTCTGTGTCACCGCCATCAAAAATCAGCGAAATGGATCGGCGTCTGAACCCATTGACGGTGTAGGAAGTCCGGTAAGGATCGCCAGCAATCCAGGGATCTGTAAAGTTGACATCAAATAGCAGTTCTCGCTGACCGACCTGCAACTCTGCCCCCAGCTTCTGGTTATTGCCCCCCAGATTTTGCTCTTGATAGCTAATGGTGCCGAATAATCCACTGGCGGAACTAATCCCAGCACCCGCCGCCACTGAGCCGGTGTTCTTCTCAATCACGTCCACGACCACCACCACTTTGCGCGGATCTTGCCCCGGTCTGAATGAGAGTCGCACATCTTCAAAGATGCCTAAGCGAAAGACTCGGCGCAGATCCCTTTCCGCTTTCGTCCGGTTAAAGACTTCTCCAGAATTCAGTTCGATTTCTCGCGTGATGATGAAATCGCGGGTGCGACCCCGGATGGGTTGACCCTCATCATTTGCGGGTTGTCCGTCTTTGTCGAGAAAGCGGACTTCAATATCCTCAATCAGTCCTTCTGCTACCTCTAGACGTACCGTACCATCCTCAGCAATCTGGGGTGCAGCAACTACTTGTGCCAAGTCATAGCCGTTTTCTTTGTACCACTGGTTTATTTTTTTAATGCCTTCTTGCAGTTCGCGGATGTTGAGGGTGCGACCATACTGAGACGCGAAGGCGTCATCGATTACCTTTTGGGGGAGTGCCCGCTGATTTTGGTCGGCAGGGACGGGGACAACCACTACCTGACGCAAAACTGGGTTAGGTTCTACTACAAAGACGACACGGACACCCAGGGGGGTATCCTGTGGCTCTACTCTGGCGTTGCTGAAAAAACCTGTAGCGTAGATGGCATTCACATCTTCCTGTAACTGGCTCCGGGTCGCCGTTTGTCCGGGTCGGGTGCGAATTGCCTCATAAACTTCGTTTTCAAGATCCCCTTCTACGCCAGTAACAACGACTTCACCCACTAGCACTCTGGCTTCTGGCTGGTCGGTAGGCGCAGGTTGTACCGTTTCAGGCGTTGTTGCAGGTTGTCCACCTTCAGGGGTTGGTACAGGTTGTTCCCGTGGCTCTGGCAACTCAAGATTCGGCTCACCAGTCGTCCCTGGCGTGAGATCGAATTCAATGGTATCCGGCGTTTCTTGTTGCGGTGTTGATTCTTCGCCGGTGCGCGGAACCACTGGCTCTGTTTCCGGCGTGGGAGAGGATGGAGATTGGGTTGTGGGAGTTTGGCTGAGTACGGATGAGGGGGATTTTGCCCCTACAGGCTCTTTTGTTGTTGGAACGCTCATGGTGTTAACCACCACGTTATTGGCGGGTGGCGGTTCCCGACGACTGCTACTGGCGACCTCTACGCGCTCCGGTTTAACTGGGACGTTAACTGGGACGTTAACTGGGGCGGGTGCGGTGGTGGAGCGTGTAACAATCTCTGTGAGGCTGGACGATGGTCTAAGCGCCCTCCCAGGCGGTGTCGTCTCTGGGGCACTCACAGCATTGACGACTACGTTATTGGTTGGTTGAGATTCTGGGCGATCGCGTCCTGCGTCAGCCTGGGTCTGCTCAATATAATCGCCATACCAAGCTGTTCTCTCGGAGGTGTCCGACGAAGAATTTGTCGTTTGCCCTCTGGCAGGAAATGCTACACAGCAGGCAGATGAGGCAGCCAAAATCGTCAATAAAAAGGGAGATAAGCGCATTCTTTTACTCGTTTTCGACACTTCCACACACATTGAAAATAGAGACAAAAGTAAAAAAGCAAAAAGTCAAAGAAAGAATGTTTTTGCTTTTACTTTTTACGATTTACCTGTTCGAGAACTCTTTTTAGAACTTGCTGGTAGGCGTCTTCCACCTGCCCCAAATCCCGACGGAACCGATCTTTATCTAGCACTCGCCGGTCGGGATCGTCTTCAGACTCATCCCAAAGACGGCAGGTATCGGGGCTGATTTCGTCTCCCAGTCGTATCTCGCCATGCCGGTCAACGCCAAACTCCAACTTGAAATCCACTAGGGTAATCCGGCATTGGTGAAAAAAGTCTCTGAGGATTTCGTTAATCCGCAAGGCGCTACTTTGTAATTGGTCAAGCTGTTCTGGTGTCGCTAATTTCAATAACATCAAGCGATCGCGTGTTAACAAAGGATCTCCGAGATCGTCATTTTTAAAATAAAATTCCACCAGCGGATCGGGCAGGACGGTACCTACGGGCAACCCTGTTTGTTGACACAGACTTCCCGCAGCAATGTTCCTGACCACCACTTCTAGGGGCAGAATTTTTAACGCTTGGACGCGCATTTGGTTGGGTGCCGGACAGTCAATGAAGTGGGTTGGGATGCCCGATGCTTCCAAAACCTGGAACAAATAAGCGGCAATGGTGCAGTTAATTTCACCTTTGCCGATAATCTGACCGCGCTTTTTGGCATTAAAGGCGGTAGCGTCGTCTTTGAAGTGAGCCAGCAGAATGTCCGGATCGTCCGTGGTATAGAGAATCTTGGCTTTGCCTTCGTAAAGGTTGGGTGATTGGGCGGACATGGAGAGTCGTTATTTGTATTAATGGATCGTCGGCAGCAGCACAGAAGATTTTAATGCCTTAGGAGCCGAATGGCGTCAACATCTGGGCATCTGCGAGTAACTGGCATAATCTTTGATTAAGATAAGGTTAAATTTTGATTAATTTGTAATTAAAATAAGCGCAGCCCTTTGTGCAAAGATCACAATAGTGGTCAAGACTCGAACAAAACACCCGGTAAATCCTGATTCCAACAGCGGGCGATCGCAAGAAAGTTCTACCGACTCCAAGGTGGATCGGGCAACGGTCGGAATACCTCCCTGTTTCTGTTGCTAGCTTTTCCAGCTTGGGCAAAAAACAGGATTAACGATTGGTTCGTTTCTCACGCCAGTAGGTTGAGTAGTTTATCCCAAGGAGGTAATCTATGGCAGACCGCTCTGATTTTCTGTATCCTCGTAGTCGTTACTACGGTCAAGTCAAGCCAGAAAACCTGGTTTTTAACGCAAATTTGCAGGAATTTGCTCAACGGGTGAATTTCATCTGCAACCTGGAAACTGGGGGGAAAATTTCATCCTCCGAAGCCTACGAACAAATTAAGAGTCTCTGGAAGCAGTTGAAAAAAACCAAAAAGCAACTCGCCATCGGTGAGAACCCTTTCCAGAGTGGAGAGGATAATCCGGAAAGGTGAGATGCAAAAGGGCAGCGTCTAGAGAATTTACACCAATTCGCGAATAGCGATTAACCTCATTTGCTGGTCATCGTGTGGACTCCGTCCCAGGCATCTGAAGGCGGTTGCCGAAGGTAGTTCTTACACCGTTCCAAGTGGACGGTGACTGCCTGATCCGTGGGTCGTAGGCTGTAGGCGTCCTCAAAGTAGGCGATCGCTTTCTGGAAGCTTCTTCCCGTGTAGGCTGTACGCCCAAGATGATAGAGATCGAGAAACTTCTTCGTGGAGTCGTCGAGATGCTGTCGATGGTCGCCGATCAACTCGTAAATACTAACGGCGGTATTTTTGCCCTTGACGCGGATTTTGTCTAACTCTCGCACCAAGATGCGATCGCGGCACAAGTTGTAGGTAAACTCGCTCAAGATAATATCGCAGCCGTACTCCTTGGTGACGCTTTCCAGGCGAGAACTCAAGTTCACCCCATCCCCAATCACCGTGTAGTCCATCCGTTTGTGGGAACCAATGTTGCCGGAAACGACTTCTCCAGAACTTAGTCCAATGCCAATATGAATTTGCGGCTGGTTTCCAAATAAACGGCGACGGTTAAACTCTGCCAACCGGCGGCGCATATCCAACGCCGACTGAACCGCCATCCAAGCATGATTTTCTGCCAAAGGCAGGGGCGCACCAAACACCGCCATTAAGGCATCGCCGATGAATTTATCTAAGGTGCCTTCGTGGTTAAAGACTGCCTCTACCATCGTTTCAAAATACTGATTCAGCAGCGAAACCACTTCCGAAGCCCCTAAATTTTCCGTCAGAGTGGTGTAGCCCCGGATGTCAGAAAATAAAATTGTCACCTCCTTGCGTTCGCTCATCATCAGCGCTTTATCGCCCAGTGCCATGACTTGCTCTGCCACTCTAGGCGTCATGTAGCGATACAAGGTAGATTTCATCCGTTTTTCGTGGCTGATGTCTTCCAAGACCACCAAGCCTCCTCTGACGCCTCCTTCCGGGTTGGTAAGGGGATTAACGGTGAGATTCATACTCCGTTCAATTTCCTGGACTTGATCGGCGCTCAAAATCTGATGACAACTGTGAGTGGCGACAGTGCCAGGACTGCATGATTCATTCCAGGGAATGAAGATATTTGGATTGATGCGATCGCGAATTGCCAGAATATGGACTCCCGTGGGTTCTCCCTCCGAGTGAGTCGCTTCCGAATTGAGAACTTCTGCTACCTGCTGACACTGGGTGCATTGTGCCTGCACAGATAATTCTGCCATTGCTCCTACCGCTGCTACTGACGGCTGGTGGTTCTTCTCTACATACAAACCCACTGTCAGGGTTTGCTCCGGCACATATTGCTTGGCACCCGTCTTCAGACTATCCTGGAGGCGAAACTGGAGATGTTCGATGGGCACTACATCCCAAACGAAACGACCGATTAGTTTCTGCTCCCACAGATGCTTGTTGTTTTTACCCGTGGTTTCCCGAATTGGGCACCCTAACAACTCCAGTGCAGCTTCGTTAATCGTGACAATCCGTCCCTGCATGTCTGTAGAGATGACTGCATCTGAGAGACTTTGCAGGATATCTTTTTGATACTGCTTTTCCAACAACACATTCTCGAAGAGCTTGGCATTTTCCAGCGCAATTCCCGCCTGGATATTAAATGCCTGCATAAACTCTTCATCTGAACTCGTGAAGCTGCCGGGTTGCTTGTTAATTAACTGCGTAACGCCGATTAATTCCATTGATGAATTAAACACCGGCATACACAGAATATTGCGTGTCAAATAACCCGTCCGTTGGTCGGCGCTGGGATCGAAACGCGGATCTTTATAAGCATCCGGGATATTTAGCGGCTGACGAGTGGAGGCAACATAACCGGCAATTCCTTTGTTAGAAGGAATGCGAATCGGGATGATCTCCGTACCATCTTTGTTGGCAACTTTCGTCCAGAGTTCTCCCGTTTCTTTGCTCAGCATAAATAGGGTGCTGCGATCCGCCTGCATCAGATCCCGCGCTTGCTCCATCACAAAGCGCAGAGTTGCTTCCAAGTCAAGACTTTGACCGAGATAGGTGGTTGCCCGCAACAGTGCCTCTGCCCCCCGCTGCTTGCGTGCCGCCATATAAAACGATTGGCAGCTTTCTAGGATAATGCCGATAGAGGCAGCAAAGTCGCGGAATCCCTGCTCATCCTCCTCGGTAAACGGCCCATCCCCAGCTTTATTTAATAGCTGAACGACCGCAACAATCTGGTTTTTGCTGCTATAAATCGGCATACAAAGCAGACTGCGGGTTCGGTAGCCCGGTCGCTCGTCAACTTCTTTGTTAAAGAGTGGGTGAGAGTAAGGGTCTGGAAGATTCAAAGATTCGCCGGTGCTGGCGACGTGACCGGCAACGCCAATATTAATGGGAATCCGGATTTGTTTGGTGGCTCTCCCAGTCTCCGTATCGGGAATTTTTGACCAAAGTTGATTTTTTTCTTCGTCTACTAAAAAAATAGTGGTGAGGTCTGCTTGCAGAATCTGACCCATTTTGAGGGTAAAGGCGTCCATGACCTGCTCCAGCATGGTTTCCAGCGCTTCGTTGTTGATCATGTCGATCGCCCGCAGAAACTGCTGGAACTCAGCGGTAATAAAGTCGAGTAAGCAGATAAATTCGCCGAATGACAGGTCTTTGACGCGCGAGGTCAGGGCGCTAGTACGATTGAGTTGCGTAAGCTGAGTTAACGTAGCCAGAACGCTGCCGGTATTAGAGAGTGTCATGGGGAGAAGCATTTGCAAGCTGTGGTTTTAGCTGTTAGCTGTTATTAGTATGCGATTCACACTTTTTTTTAGATTCAATTTAGTCAAAATACCCGTAAAAGCCTAAAATCGCGATTAATTCTGTAAAAACTAGCCGAAAAACGCAAATTTTCGCATCTTTACGGGGAAAAGCGTTGTTCAATCTGGGTTTGTTTGGTCTCCACCTACTGAGCTAATCGTTAACGCTTAAAAAATAAGCACCCACTAACTTAATTTAACCTCGGAGACCTAAAATCCTCATCCGTAGTGTTTAGGAATATGTATTAAATAGGAGCATTTCAGGGTTCAGTTATCAGTTGTTTTTCGGAAACCCTGACTGCTGAACCCTGACTGCTAATGATTGATTGTTAATGAATCGCTGATTCGTAGTAATTTTGCAACTGGCGGGTGGCGGCAGCCCAACCCCAGCGTTCGGCTTCGAGGCGGGCATTTTGCCGTAGGGTTTCCCGTTCTTCTTGATGGGCCAAAAGGCGCTTGGTAGCAGCGATCGCTCCCTCTTCATCTTTTGGGTCAAATAAATAACCGTTAACGCCATCGGTAACGATATCGGGAATCCCTCCGGAACGCGCGGCGACAACGGGACATCCGGCTGCCATCGCCTCCAACAGCACTAATCCTAAAGTTTCGGTGCGCGAGGGAAAAATAAAGGCGTCTGCTGAGGCAAAGGCTGAGGCGAGTTCAACGCCGGTCAGATAGCCGACGAAATGGGTGGGTGTCCCGGCAAAGTGTTGTTGCAAGGCTTGTCGATGGGGGCCATCTCCCACTAAGGCGAGACGCGCGTTGGGAATGGCTGCTAGGACGGGCTTAATGCGGTCAATTTCTTTTTCTGCGCCCAGACGCCCTACGTAGAGTAATAAAGGGCTTTCCGGGTGTCCTTGGCTAAGACGCGATCGCATTTCTCGGCTTGATAAGTGGGGCTGGAATAATTCTGTATCTACCCCCCGCTGCCACAAATCCACTCGCTGGATGCCATGACTGGTAAGTTCCTGCACCATCGCCGTAGAAGTACAGAGATTCAGCCGCGCTTGGTTATGGGCTGATTTGAGCAATTCCCACAGCACACCTTCTAACATTCCCAAGCCGTAATGCTGGAGATACTGGGGTAAATGGGTATGATAAGACGCTAGTAAGGGAATCTGCATCGCTTTGGCGTAATACAGACCCGCTAGTCCCAAAATAGCTGGGTTGACAACATGAATGATATCCGGTTGAAACTTCTCTAGTTGATAACCAATGGAGGGGCGGGGAAAAGCCATTTTCAACTCTGGATACCAAGGCAACGGGAAGCCAGAGACTCCGTAGATCCTGGCTCCTTTATATTCGGTTAACCCCCCATCTGGGGAAAAAATCAGCACTTCGTTGCCGCTGCGCTGTAAATGTTCAACGGTGTGGCGCAGGCGCGTCACAATGCCGTCAACCTTGGGCAAAAAGGTTTCGGTAAAAAGAGCAATTCGCATAATTCAGTGCTGAGGGATGAGGACTGAGGGCTGAGTGATAGATTTAAGCGCGATCGCGACTGAGGGCTAAGGACTCAATGAACGGTCAAGTCTGAGGAGTTATTAAAGTTTATCTGTCTTTTCAATGCAACAATTCAACCCAGCAAATTGCTTGCCAGCTGCCACTCTCTCCTCCATCTCTCTTTTCACTCAGTCCGTGCTTCGCACCGCTTCGCTAACAGTCCTCAGTCCTCAATCCTGATTACTGACGGTGCCAAGAAACTTTGGGCATGATCTGATTTTTATCGACGCGGTGCTGATACTTCACGGCAAAGTTGAGCAACGAGTCGAGTAGGGCGTCGGAGAGATAATGAGGTTGTAAGCCGAGATCGAGCAAATTGGTGTTTTTGGCGTTGAAGTAGTGTTCTTCTTTCTCGACTCTGGGATTGTCGAGGTTGTGGATATCAACATTCAGTCCCAAGGAATTCCCGGCTTTCTTCACCATTGCGGCTAAGTCACCGATGCTAAATAGTTCGGTGAATTGGTTGAAGACGCGGAATTCGCCGGGTTGGGCGGGGTTAGCGATCGCGAGTTCCATACATCGCACTGTATCCCGAATATCCAAAAAGGCTCTCGTCTGACCGCCTTTTCCATACACGGTCAGGGGATGCCCAATTGCTGCTTGGATACAGAAGCGGTTGAGTGCCGTCCCAAAGACTCCATCGTAGTCCAGACGGTTAATTAACAGCTCATCCATGCCCGTCTCTTCTGTCAAGACGCCGTACACGACGCCCTGATTCAAGTCGGTGGCGCGTAGTCCCCAAACCCGGCAAGCAAAGTGGATATTGTGGCTATCATGAACTTTGCTGAGGTGATACATCGATCCGGGCTGCTTCGGATACGGCAGAGTATCCTTACGCCCGTTGTGTTCGATAGTAATGTAACCTTCTTCAATATCAATGTTGGGCGTCCCATACTCGCCCATCGTTCCTAATTTGACGAGGTGACAGTCGGGGAAATCTTCTTTGATAGCATACAGCAGATTCAGCGTCCCCACCACGTTGTTCACTTGGGTGACGACAGCGTGTTCTCGGTCAATCATCGAGAAGGGTGCCGAACGCTGTTCTCCAAAGTGAACGATTGTCTGTGGTTCAAACTTGTGCAGCGCTGACTGGAGGAACTCGTAGTTAGTGATATCCCCAATAAATAGGTCTATGGATTTGCCGGTGAGGTCCTTCCAACGCTGAAGGCGTTGTTGAATGGGTGCAATAGGGGTTAGGGTATCTGCGCCTAGTTGCATATCCCAGTGACGCCGCACCAGGCTGTCTAGAATGCCGACTTCGTATCCTCGACTGGAAAGATAAAGCGCGGTTGCCCAACCGCAGTAGCCATCACCGCCAATAACCAAGACTTTCATACGGGTTCAATTAATCTTGCTTGCCAACACTCGGTAAATTTACCAGGTAATGGTACCTTCTAGACCATCGAAGTGAATTCCTTCTGAGCGATCGCCGGTACACCCCATCGAGCTTGTAGTCGTTTGCTTCTTTCTCGTATTTCTTCCCTCCTTCGTCATCAATCTTTGGGAGGAAAGCGTTGTTGTCCCAGTGGCGGCGACCCAGCAATCAGGGCGACCTAGCAATCAGATGTGAAAGTGTCTCCAAGACCTCCAGATTGAAAGTTGAAGGTTCCTAGCGACAAGGAACCTTCAACCTTTAGCTTTGAACCCTTTACACCTTCACTTCCTCGGCAAAACTTCCCCAACGGACGAACTCGAAAGGACCCCCAACCGATCCCCAAATATGCTCATCGGTTTCGGGATCGCGTCCCCGATCGAGACTGATAAACCTGTTTTCGTCAATCTCAAAGGTGCTGTCGAGATAGGTGTTTTGACCTTTGCGAACCACCATACAACCTTTACCGGGTTCGACGTAACCTTTGAAGCTGTGACCTGTCCATTCGACGATCATGTTACAGCCTGGTAATTTTTCCAGTTGGTCTGCTTTGAGGTTGTGCAGGCGCTTGGGGTCGCGGGAGGCACCATAAAATTGTTCTTCATTCTTAACTGTGTAG
The DNA here is from genome assembly GCF_039961875.1 of Trichocoleus sp. ST-U2. Classification (NCBI taxonomy): domain Bacteria; kingdom Bacillati; phylum Cyanobacteriota; class Cyanophyceae; order Leptolyngbyales; family Trichocoleusaceae; genus Trichocoleus; species Trichocoleus sp. ST-U2. The sequence goes on from NZ_JAMPJY010000026.1 coordinate 81,994, forward strand.
TTTTCAATTTCGATGCGATCGCCATTCGTAATTAACTTTAAAACCCGCAGCCGATATGGGTCATTAATCATATAGTCATACGCTTGTTCCACCAGGAAACTCACGCCCGACAACAGTTCCAGGGGTAGAGGACGCATACAGACGCGGATATGGGCAAAGATGGGAGGATTTTCAAATGCTTGTGCTTGGTTGCTGAAATCTGCTGCCATCCAGCGAGCTAAGGTAGCAATATCAGTAGAATGCGTCATTGTTTATTAAAATGCCGTTGTTGAGAAATGATCCCCCTTATTTTAAGATGCGCGATCGCTCCTCCTAAAGTTTCTTGAAACGATGAAGCCATTAGAACGAATGCAGTTGTCTTTGACGGGGCTTTCTGTCGGAGATGCCTTGGGTGAAAGGTTTTTTGGGTTGGGAGAGCACCTAAGCGAAAGAATACAAAGGCGTCAAATTCCTCCAAAACTCTGGCGCTACAGTGACGATACCGAGATGGCACTGTCTATTGTGGAGACGCTGTGGCGCTACGGACGAATCGATCCCGATGCCCTTGCCGCAGCATTTGCCGAACGCTTCAACCTTTCTCGCGGCTATGGTGCAGGGGCGCAGCAGCTGCTGACAAGGCTGCAATGGGGCGCAGACTGGCGCACAGAAGCTTCAGAGATGTTCGGAGGTACTGGTTCTTATGGCAATGGTGCGGCGATGCGGGTGGCACCATTAGGCGCTTATTTTGCTCACGATCTAGACGCAGTGAGAGAAAACGCGATACTCTCAGCGCAACCAACACACGCTCATCCAGAGGGAATTGCTGGAGCGATCGCTGTTGCAGTTGCTGCTGCGATCGCTTACAGGGTGGGTGAAGGTGAATTTATGTCTGGAGAGCAATTTCTCCAACAGGTTGCTCTGAATGTCCCGGAAAGCGAGATTCAGAGCAGCATTCGGCAAGCGATAGATATTCCGAGCGATCGCTCTCCACCTGTGGTAGCGCAACAACTGGGTTCCGGCTACAAAATTTCAGCTCAAGATACGGTGCCTTTTGCCCTGTGGTGTGCTGCCCATCATTTGGAAGACTACCAGGAAGCTTTCTGGGCGACAATTAGCGGTTTAGGCGACATGGACACAAACTGCGCCATTGTAGGCGGGATTGTTGCCCTTTCCGCACGCCAAAAAGGAGTCCCTACCCCGTGGATTCAGGCGAGGGAACCGTTGCCAGATAATTTTTCAAGCATTTTTGCTGGCGAAAGTTATTAAAAATGCAAAATCAAGTTAAAAAACTGAACGCGCTACCCGTTTTAGGTAGATGCACAGGAGATACACACAAGATTTTCTTGCTCCCCTCTCCGTGAAGGTCGAGTGGCTAAGTGTGAAGTTTTTCTTATCGCATTCAAATAGGTTTAAGCTGAAGAAAAAATTCCCTTTTTGTTATTTTTTTTTAGGTTCCTCTATCTGGGCTGGGCACACTGCTTGATAAAAATCCCCGATGATACTTCCCGATTGAATTTTTGCTTCTAGCAGCTTGTCGTTTTTACCTACATCGATATCCCCGACAATCCGACCGCTTTGGTCAAAACGAATAGACCGACGCCATCGGAATAAGCCTTTTTTACACTCTATTGCATGATAATTGTCCACCCCAATCGCACCATCTGCTTCCGGAGCTTGAAACAGATTCCGTCGCCAGAATTCTACAAGATTTCCCTGACGCACAATCCGCGCATCGTCGATATAGATAGGGGTGTTGTCGAGGGTTTTGCTTACGGGCACCCAAGCCGCGATCGCTCTTGACGTAGCAATCATTGTCATCAAGCTGATCCCGGATACTATAGCGAGACGCGAATGTTGAAAGGTAAACAACTTAGTCATGGGATTGCAAAGATTATCGAGATGAATTAAAGGGTGATAAATGCAAGCGTCAACTGTTTTTAACGCTTACTTTTGAGTCGGAACAATAGGAACTGAGTCGTCTGTTTATCTTGGAAATTATCATCACTGACTAGAAGTAAACTTTGGCTGCCATCCGGCAAGCGGGGGCCAAAAGTCATGCCTTCCAAATTGCCCAACGGAATGCCTATTTCATCCAAGTCCAACAGCAACTTTTTCTTCACTGGCTCAATGCCGGTAAGCTCACCTTTAAGGCTGGGAACACTAGAAATATCTGTTGCCCCGCCCATTGCTGCCTGATAAATTCTCACCCTGTAACCTAACAGGCTCAAAGAACGTTCCAAGGTGAGGAAGTGCCCCCCTGCATCTAAAGATAAAAATTCCGGCAAGCCATCTTTGAGTGCCCCACTTGGAGGCGGTTCCATTTCATATAAATGTTCGGCAATCAACAGCGGTGGGCCATCGCTGAGCAAATAGTGCAAGATCCGACATTTTGCTCCCTGCTTTGAACTAATTGCTTCGCTATCCTGCATCAATGATGACTCAGTGGCAGTAAATAGACGAAACGGTTCCCCGGCTGCTGGGAGAGTACCGACGGGATTGAGGGTCAGGGCTTCAAACCCCAGGTTATTCTGGATGCCACGAGTCTGGGTTGTATTGCCACTGACGTCGGGAAGATAGCGTTCCGGGATGGGTAAGTTCTGCCGCAGACGTCCAGTTTTTAAGTCAAACTCCCCGATAAAGGGGGCAATGCCATCGCGGGCGACCCCTTCGCTAGAGATAAATACCGATTGTTGAGGAGACAGAGCAATCCCTTCCGTATCCACCGTACTCTTGGGATAGGTGTTGCCATCTTCCTTGGTTAGAAAGGTAACGTTCTCAACTTCTACTTTCTGGATGCCAATTTTGCCATCGCTGGCGTCATCGATAACCATGTTGAGAGTGTAGAACCGGGCTGGGGCAAACTTACTGCGGTCATCTGAAATTGCGTAAAAACGGTTCTGCTTCCGGTCGTAGGTCAGCCCCGATAAGCCAGAAACAGGTGTATCCTTAAATTTCGTCTTGGGTAGCTGGTATTCCCCTAAAAAGTCGAGGGATAGATCCAGAAAAACTCGATCTTGTGTCATTCCTGGCTGGACTCCGCAGGAAGTGACAAAAGTCAATAAGGCGATCGCTATCCCCAGCACCCAAGATCGCGGTCTAAATTGCCCACCGTTCACCAGCTTTCTCCTAAACTTCACAACAAGCGCGGAAACTATCGCTTTACTGTAGCAGTCAGGTGGGTGAGAAACGCTACAACTTCTGATATTAACCAGGTCTGCTTGTATAGTTTGTTATTAACAATTTAAACTGCTCGCGCTAAAAATATTATGCAGAATTTGCTTGCTCGTCTGTGGTTGCAGCAACGTCGCTCAAGCGCTTTAGGACTGGGAATTGCTGCCGTTTTGTTCCTACTGTGTTCTGGTTCTGCCGGATGGGCAGCAACTGCGGCGGATAATAAACCCAAACCCAACCCCTTAGAGATAACGACACCCGATCCGCTGCTGCCGCAGCCGCAAGTAGATCGTCCCCTGACTCCTGGAGAAATCAGCCAATTCAGGCAGGCTCTGGATGAATTAAATGCTCAGGCAGCTGCTCAGCTTAAAGCCGGTAATGCACCGGCAGCGTTTGAAATTTGGTATCGGGAATTGCGATTGCGGCGATCGCTAGGGACGGTGGAAGAGGTAGAAGCGCTAGGACGGGTTGGCGCGATCGCGTGGGAAAATAATCAAAAACTTGATTTGCAAATCATCACCAAGCGTCTGCAAGCAATTCAGGATCGGGCTTTTGGCAGGACACCAGAGCCGAAAGGCAAAACGCCGCGCCAGCAAACAAACCTGAATGGAGGCAAAACTGAAGAAATTGTTTTGTCTTCCCCTGTCTCGGCAGTGGACATAAAGCTGTTGCAAGCTTTGGGTCAAGCTTACCAGCAGATACGACTGCCAGCCCCCGCGCTGGAGGATTATCAGCTGTTGCTGGCTGATGCACGGCAGCGCCAAGATAAAGCCACAGAAGAGGCAATGCTGAAAATCATTGCCCAATTGCACCTGAACTGGTTTGATTATCCTAAGGCAGCGGCAACTTATGAGGAATTGCTGAGTTTTGCCACTCAACAGGGCGATACGGTCAACCAAGTGGTTTATCTGCAACAGCTGACTTACATTTACGACAAGGCGAAGCAACCGGAAAATTCTTTAAAAGTGAAGCAACGGCTGGCAGAAAGTTACCTCGCCATTAATGATTTAACTCAGATACCAGCGTTGAAGATAGCGATCGCTACTGATTACGAAGCTCTCAAACAACCAGACGAAGCGAGTAAAAACTACCAAGAAGCCTATAATATAGCGTGGTCTTTACAGCAGTTCGCTTCTGCCAGCGAAGCTTTGAAAAAACTAGGAGATCTCTACCGAACTTATAAACAACCTGAATATGCTTTGCAGGTTTATCAAACTCTTTTGCAGGTAGAGCGGCAGTCCTACGATTACTATAACTTGATGAAAACCTACGACCAAATCGGTCAGATTTATCTAGAACGCGGGGACTTAGCGCCAGCAAAAGCAGCGTTTGAACAAGGGTTGGAATTAGCAAAGTCGTTAAAGTATCAGGAAACTTACTTTGCCAATCAGCTAGTGCGAGTGACTCAGCAAGGTTCGCAGTAGATATCGGTTCAGAGAAAAGCGATCTCTTGTTATCTATAAGCCGCAAGCATTTCCAATCCCCAATCAAAAATGGTCAACTGGGCATTCTGCCCTTACAGGCGTTTGTCCCAGCAAAACAGAAAGTTTTATATTCCTTCAGAGAGAGCTAAGACCTCAGGAAGTTTCCCACCGAAGATTGATTCTGTTTGTTTTGGAAATTGATAACTTTATAAACATAAAGACAGCGCGGTTCTGAGCCTAAATATTAAATATTAGAACTGCTATCAAAATTATCTCCCTTCCTGAGATAGTCTTTCTCCCTTGGTTATAGACTTCTGTGATTTGGTGTTTGCTCTTAGAGCCAAGTAGAAATGCTTGGTTCGTTTTTTTATCACAAAAAGAGTACATCTTACTTTTGTAAAAATGCAAGCGTGAGTTAAGTCACGGTTATAGAAATCAAGAAAAAAACTGTAAAGGTAAGGTTAATTTCTATCTTCCAGGAAGGTTTTCTGGATGTTTTAGTGGCTTACATCAGTTGTCTTTCGTCAGCTAGACAGTAATTCCACAAGCGTTTTACCTAGATATTCATACTGCGCCGGAGTGTTGTAAAGTTGAGCTGAAATCCGAATCAGCTGTTTAGGAGGTGCAGGCCAATAAATCACCGGTACCTGAATCCCAAAGCGATCGCATAACGCATCTTGTAGTGGCGGCGTTATTTGCATTTCTCCTGGGCTGTCCGGTATTTCATCCGGCAATGGCACGGTTGCCATCGAACCAATCATCTCATCGGGACACGGTAGCGACACCTGTAGCGTTTCGCAAAGTAGTTGTCGTGCTGTTAATGCCATTGCTCGGTTACGCGCCATCAATTCGCGCCATCCCCCCGGCAACAGCGAACCCAAAAACCGAATTGCCTCTGCGACACACAGATAAGCGCTGGGATCGTCGGTGCCCATCCAGTCGAATTCTAGATGAAAGCGCGATCGCTCTTTTCGGGGCGAGTTGGCACCATGACTAATCGTTAGCGGACGAATTGCCGATTGCTTGTCGCGCCGCACATATAAAAATGCGGCTCCTTTCGGGGAACACAACCACTTATGACAGTTGCCAGTGTAATAAGTCGCTCCGATTTCCCGCAGATTCAGCGGCAGCATCCCTGGCGCATGGGCACCGTCTATCAGTGTATCGACGCCGCGCTCTGCCAGTTGGTGAGCGAGTTGCTGGATAGGAAAAATTAGCCCTGTCTGGCTGGTTACATGATCTAGCAGCGCTAGCTTTGTTCTGGGTGAAACCTGTTCCATCACGGCTTCGATGACTTGTTCTGGCGATGTGATGGGAAAAGGTACTGTCGCCACCACTATCCGCGCCCCAGTCCGACTGGCAATGAAATTGAGCGCATTGCGGCAGGCATTGTATTCCTGATCTGTTGTCAGTAATTCGTCGTCTGGGGAGAAAGCAAGCGATGCATCGCTCGGATCGGCTAAGCCAAGCGATCGCAATATCACATTCACTCCAGTTGTCGCATTCGGGACAAATACCAACTCTTCTGGATCGGCACCCACGAACTGAGCTAACTCATCCCGTGCAGCATCCAGCAGCGGCTCAAACTCGCGCACAAAAAATCGCAAAGGTTCCCTTTCCAGTTGCGCCCGGTAGCGTTGTTGGGCTTCCAGAACCGGCAGCGGACAAGCACCAAACGAACCATGATTCAGGAACGTTACGGCTGGGTCAAGCGACCATAACTTCTGAAATTCTGAATGGCGAAGGATGAAGTCTGAAATTTTCTCTTTCATGCTTCATCCTTACAATTAAATTAATTAAACTCCCCAGGCAAGATTCGAACTTGCGACCAATCGATTAACAGTCGATCGCTCTACCACTGAGCTACTGAGGATCGTTCACTCAATCTTTTCAACAGTTACTAATATTAGCGAGTGCCAATATAACTTGTCAAGCCCTTTTATAGTTTTCTGAGAAATTTTTTTGAGCCGAATGGATGTTCAGTTATTTCTGGTTCAAACGCCACTCAGCCAGACGCTCGCGAGCTTTAGCATCCAGGGAATTCGCTAAAAAACGCCCCGACGAATGTTTCTTGGGTCTATTTTTGCGTATAACCGCACGAGCGGTTAATTCTACGTCGTAACCCAGCTGTTGCGCTGACATCCATTCTGCGCCATACCCCACTACTGTTAATTGCTGCGCCCGATCTGATGTAGCGACAATCAAGCGCCGTGCCGATCTGTAGGGATTGTAACGAAAGGAGGCACAGGTTTTTTCGATGTAAGTATCTGCTGTCTGCCCAAAATCCGTGTAATAGACTGATAGCTCGTGGGTGATAGATTCACAATTACTGCGTGTGTCTTGATACTGGGCATCAAATACAACTTGAGTTTCAAAGCCCTTAAAAGCGCTGTAATTGACCAAAGCCTCAATTAATTCAAGACGAGCGGCTTCTAGCCCATTGCGATCGCGGGTTCTTTGCAGGTAAGACCATAGTCCAATGACGTTGTAGCCGTCAACGAGCAAAACAGCCTGCGGGGATGGGCGTTGCATTGTTTTAAGCCAAGATTTTTTAGGTGAAAATAACTATTTCATCATCTTAACAATATAGTCAAGTCAGTTCTGTCGTCCTTTTTGCAGAACTAGGCAAAGCCTGCCCAAAAATAGTTTTTGGTTACAAGGAGGAATCTTGGGTTTGCAGGAGGCGTTGTCTTAAGCGTTTGGGTTCTCCTCGATCCACTACGCAGCCCTGCTCTAGTAAGAATGCCCCGTCGGCATAATTTAACTCATCTAATCGATGCGTGACCCAAAGGGCAGTCAGACCCCGGCTTTTCACCAAGCTTTGCACTTGCGCGACTAAATCCAACTGAGAATCCGGATCGAGCAGGGCGGTGGGTTCATCTAATAGTAAGACTTCCGATCGGCGGGCGATCGCACCGGCAATGGCAATTCGCTGTTTCTGACCCCCACTCAGAGCATAGATGGGGCGTCGTTCCAGCGCGAGTAAATTAACCGCTGCCAGTGCTTGCTCCACCCGCCCGCGTATCTCAGCGGGCGAGAGATTTTCCTCCACCAGCCCAAAGGCAACATCAGCCCCGACTGTCGGCATCACCAACTGATGATCGGGATTCTGGAAGACAAAGCCAATTGGGTTTAATATCTGAATTTCTCCTGCTTGGGGACGCAACAGCCCAGCCAGTAATCTCAACAATGTTGATTTTCCACTGCCGTTGGTGCCCAAAAGCATCCAGAATTCACCCTTGGGCACCTCCAGAGAACAGGAATCTAAGACTTTCTCCCCTTTAGGCCAGTTGAAGCAAAGGTCTTTGACTTGAATGGCAGGCTTGACCATTTCGACACCAGCAGGAAACGTGTTCATTCAGCGAGGGCGAAGAAGCCGGGAGGTCTTCCAGCCGATGCTGTGCTGGATTTCTGAGATATCTGAACGGCAACAATCTCGCTACTGAGAATGCCGATTTTTTTCTCCGGCTGGCGTTCGCAAGTGAGTTCTAACAGTTGCGCGTTGCCAGAGCGGATTGCATTCAGAATTTCTTGGTAAACGCTTTGGGCATCTTCGTCTGACTTCCGTTGCACCGACAACGACATCGGCGTATTTTTCAAAATTAGGTCGATTGTAAACATGAGTTAAGCAATTGCAATTAAATATCGGCTCCACATCCCTAGTATCTCAGACGCGAGCCAGTTGCTGCCCGATGGGAAAATTCGTTGAGCAGGGGAGAAAGGATTTCATCTTCGCCTCTATCTTGGCGTTGGTAAGTTTCGCAATTCCTTTCCTAGCCTGGACTTTAAGCGCACACACTTCCTGAACTGTCGCGAGTGATGAACATCTGCGATCGCATCTGTCGCCCCTACCGCTAAATATTAAAATGAGTTAAATAAATTTACCCAAAACTGTGCAACTTGGACATAATAAGATTAAACTCAGTAAAGAATCGTAAACTAGATTGACATCCTAGTTTGTTTTCTGCGTAGCCCATCTAGTTACAGGTGGAGCCAGCAGAAATCGCGATGACTGTACTTATAACTAACCTGTTTGGAGATTTGCTGTCATGACTATCGCAGTCGGACGCGCGCCAAGTTCAAGAGGGTGGTTTGACGCCATTGACGACTGGCTCAAGCGCGATCGCTTCGTATTTGTCGGCTGGTCCGGCCTACTGCTATTCCCCTGCGC